>PHCL01000247.1 GCA_002842195.1 Betaproteobacteria bacterium HGW-Betaproteobacteria-20
TGCGTGTTGGGGTCAGATTGCACAATGTCTTCACCCACACAGTACAAGGCTTTAAAACTGCCCTCACTGGCTTGGTCCAGCATGTTCGGAATGCGTAGACCAGGCTCAACACTCAATTTCCGGCCCCATGCGGCTTCAAATATTGCACGGGTTGCTTCATCTGAAACATGCCTGTAACCTGGGTACTCATGCGGCATAGAACCCATATCGCATGAACCCTGTACATTATTCTGTCCGCGTAATGGGTTCACGCCCACACCTTCGCGGCCAAGATTGCCGGTCGCCATGGCAAGGTTAGCAATCCCCATCACCATGGTTGAGCCCTGGCTATGCTCGGTAACGCCCAAACCGTAGTAAATCGCGCCATTGCCGCCAGTGGCGAACAACCTTGCCGCAGCTCGCACGGTATCCGCTTTAATGCCCAACTCCGCTGCCAAAGCCTCCGGTGAGTTTTCCGGTTTTGCCACAAAATCACGCCATAACACAAACGAATCCCACTCGCAGCGTTCCTTAACGAAATCTTCTTTTACCAAACCTTCAGTCACAATCACGTGCGCCAAGGCTGAAATCAGCGCAACATTAGTGCCGGGGCGTAAATTCAAATGATAATCAGCGCGGACATGCGGGGAATTTTCCACCAAATCAATCGCACGTGGATCAGCAATAATCAGCTTTGCACCTTCACGCAAACGTCGTTTCATTTGCGAGGCGAACACAGGATGACCATCGGTCGGGTTTGCGCCGATAATCAGAATTACGTCAGATTTCATCACAGAATCAAAGGTTTGCGTACCCGCCGACTCCCCCAGCGTTTGTTTTAAGCCATAACCGGTAGGCGAATGGCAGACGCGCGCACAAGTATCCACGTTATTAGTGCCAAATACTGCACGGACCAATTTTTGTGTCACATACACTTCTTCATTGGTGCAACGTGATGAGGTAATACCACCCATCGCATCTTTACCATATTTAGCTTCAATACGCTTAATTTCGCTGGCAGCATAGTTAATTGCCTCATCCCAGCCCACTATCTGCCACGGGTCTGTGATGTTTTTGCGTATCATCGGTGTGGTGATGCGGTCTTTATGCGTTGCATAACCCCACGCAAACCGACCTTTCACACAGGAATGTCCATGATTGGCGCCGCCGTTTTTATTCGGCGTCATACGGATGACTTCCTCGCCTTTCATTTCCGCATTAAAGCTGCAGCCAACACCACAATAAGCGCAAGTGGTCGTCACGCTATGTTCTGGCACGCCATGGTCAATCACGGTTTTTTCGATTAAGGTTGCAGTTGGGCAGGCCTGTACACATGCGCCGCAAGAGACACATTCAGAATCCATGAAATCGTTAATGCCTGCCGCCACTTTAGACTCAAAGCCACGCCCGGAGATAGTAAGCGCAAACGTACCTTGTGTTTCTTCACAGGCCCGCACGCAACGTGAACAAACAATACATTTGCTCGGGTCAAAAGTGAAATAGGGATTGCTTTCATCTTTTGCAGCCTTGAGATGATTTTCACCTTCATAACCATAACGCACCTCGCGCAAGCCCACCGCACCTGCCATATCTTGCAATTCGCAATCGCCATTGGTGGCGCAGGTTAAGCAATCCAGCGGATGATCGGAAATATACAGCTCCATGGTGCCGCGACGAATATCTGCCAGTTTTGATGTTTGTGTATGTACTTTTAAGCCTTCAGCGACCGGTGTAGTACATGAAGCCGGGTAACCACGACGACCTTCAATTTCAACCACACACAGGCGGCATGAGCCAAACGGCTCAAGCGAATCCGTGGCGCAAAGCTTAGGTACGTTAATGCCCGCCAAAATTGACGCACGCATGATAGAAGTGCCTTCCGGCACAGTAATTTCACGGTCATCAATCATCAGCGTCACTTGCGCGTCTGATTGGCTCGCTGGCGTACCGTAATCAAGTTGATCGTCATAGTTAGTGCGACTATGCTCATGTTGGTGATGCACATTACTATATTTAATATCGTCCATGGCTACTCTCCTACGCAATCTAAGTTTACTTAAATTGCGGCCTTCTGTTGCTTAACTTCAAAGTCTTCAGGGAAATGGTTTATTGCGCTCAGCACTGGGTAAGGCGTCATGCCGCCTAATGCGCACAGCGAACCATTCAACATGGTGTCACTTAAATCGCGCACCAGTTTTATATTTTTAACCGTATCAGTGCCGGCAATTATTTTATCAATCACCTCGGCACCGCGTGTTGAGCCTATACGGCACGGCGTGCATTTTCCGCAGCTTTCAATCGCGCAAAATTCAAAGGCATAACGCGCCATTTTAGCCATATCAACCGTATCGTCAAAAGCCACAATGCCGCCGTGACCCAGCACCGCCCAGATATTGGTAAACGCTTCATAATCGAGCGGAGTATCAAATTGACTCTCTGGCAAAAATGCACCCAGCGGACCACCCACCTGCACCGCACGAATCGGCTTGCCTGAAGCTGAACCGCCGCCAAAATCGTACAATAATTCCCGCAAAGTCGCACCAAACGCCAACTCTACCAGCCCGCCGTGTTTGATATTGCCAGCTAACTGAATTGGCAAAGTACCGCGAGAGCGTCCCATGCCGTAATCCGCGTAATATTGCGCGCCTTTATCTAAAATAATGGGCACAGTAGCGAGTGAAATCACGTTATTCACCACGGTTGGTTTGCCAAACAAACCTTCAATAGCGGGTAATGGCGGTTTAAACCGCACTTGACCGCGCTTGCCTTCCAAACTTTCGAGCAATGATGTTTCTTCACCGCAGATATAGGCACCCGCAGCGCGGCGCACTTCAAGGTTGAAAGTGTGGGCGGATCC
>PHCL01000248.1 GCA_002842195.1 Betaproteobacteria bacterium HGW-Betaproteobacteria-20
ACAATTTATTGGTTTTGGTATCAATCACACTCACATCATTGCTGCCCCAGTTAGCCACGTAGGCGCGGTGATTGGCGTGGTCTAGGCTAATGCCCTCCGGCGTACTGCCAACGTTGATGCTGGCGATTGCTTTTTGGGTGTTTAGATCAAGCACGGTGACGCTGTCGTCTTGCGTGTTGGTGACATACAGCGTTTTTTCATCTAAGCTAAATGCGGCGCAGTAGGGATGATAGCCCACTTTTATTTTTTGTTGCGCGTTGGTGCTGGTGTTGATGACACTTACCGTATCTTCTTTTACATTCACACTCACCAGCCATAATCCGCTTTTACTGAGCGTGATACCGTAAGGGTGCGTGCCAACGGCGATGCGTTTTTTAATGGCAAGTGTTGCCGTGTCTATCACAGCAATGTCGTTGCTGTCGCGGTTGGCGGTGTATAGCAGTTGGTTATCCGGGCTAACCACCAGGCCGGCAGGCGCCTCACTTACTTTAATCTCACGCATTTGTTTGGTGTCGCCGGTGTTGATAGCCAGTACGCGGTTATTAAACCAATCTGCCACATAAAGCGTTTTGCTATCGGGCGACATAGCCAAACCTACAGGCGAGCCGTTAATTTTGATGGTGTCGACAACGCTGTTACTTAGCGTATTAATGATGCTGATGTCCTGGCTTTCAACATTTGAAATATAAACCCGTTGTAATTGGGCTGAAACGGCTACACCTACCGGCGCGTTACCAACTTTGATGGTTTTGATGACCTGATTGGTTGAGATGTTGATGACTGAAACTGTATTGTCACCTTGGTTGGTAATGTAGGCTAAAGGTTGCTTAGGCAGATTGGTGACGGCATTACAGGCACTATTGATGAGTGATAATGCTAATAATAAAATATACGAAATATTTTTCATGTGCGTATTCATGGCGTTACGATTTATATGTAAATGGCAGCTTTCAATAATGGCCGAAATATGAAAAAATTGCACTAACTAATTTAGGCAGTAAATCGTTATGTTAGATCGAGACGGGTTTCGCCCGAATGTCGGCATTATTTTGTGTAATTCCAGCAATCAGGTTTTTTGGGGTAAGCGCATCCGTGAGCATGCCTGGCAGTTTCCGCAAGGTGGCATAGACCACGGTGAAAGCCCGGAACAAGCCATGTATCGTGAGCTGATGGAAGAGGTAGGCTTAAAGCCTGAACATGTAAAAATTTTAGCGCGAACCAAAGACTGGTTACGCTATGAAGTACCCAGTAGCTGGATTAAGCGTGAGTATCGCGGCAGCTATAAAGGTCAAAAGCAAATCTGGTATTTGCTGCGCATGGTGGGGCGCGATAGTGATGTTTCACTGCGCGCCAGCGCACATCCTGAATTTGATGCGTGGCGCTGGAATGATTATTGGGTGCCGCTTGAAGATGTGATTGAGTTTAAACGTGCGGTGTATGAATCTGCGTTAAATGAGTTGGCGCCGCATTTGCACCATAAAGTAACGAAATAAAAAATTTTCGCTCCCTGAGCTTGTCGAAGGGCGTCCCTTCGACAAGCTCAGGGTACAGGTTTTTTTGTAGGAGAGGGACAATGCTCAAATAAAACCTCGATTGCACTACGTTGCATCGAGGCTACAATAGATTTATAGGTTTGGTTTAATACCCATCATCTCGCCCAGCTTAACCGCCCGTGCTGGCTGCCAATCCGCATTAAATTTTAATGCGTCTTTTTCAAACAACATCACCACGGTAGAGCCAAGTAAAAACCTGCCCATTTCTTCACCTTGTTTTAGCGTGATGTTCTGCCCGGTATAAGTCCACGTGCGTGTATTGCGCGTGCGCGGTGGGTTGATAATGCCATCTTTTGCATCGTGCCAAACGGTTGCCATGCTGCCCACTATGGTTGCACCCACCAGCACCATCATAAAGCTGCCGTGCGTGGCTGAGGTGAATTCACACACCACACGTTCGTTGCGCGCAAATAAGCCAGGCACCCCTTGTGCGGTAGTTGGATTAACCGAAAACAAAGCGCCGGGCACATAAGTCATGCTTTTTAGTGTGCCATCGCAAGGCATGTGGATGCGATGGTAGTCTTTAGGGCTTAGGTACAGGCATGCGAAATGACCATTTTCAAACTTGCCGGCTAGATTTTTATCGCCACCGACCAGCGCAGCAGTTGAGTAAGTATGACCTTTGGCTTGAAAAATCTGGTCAGCTTCGATGTTGCCAAACTGGCTAATTGCGCCATCGACCGGGCAAATAAAATTTGCCTGTGCAAGGGGTCTTACACCAGTTTTTAGCGGACGAGTGAAAAAGTCATTAAAGCTTTTGTATGCGGCAATATCAGGGTTTTCTGCTTCTGCCATATTCACGTTATAACGTTTTACGAACCAACGGATGACGGATGTGGTGACGCTGCCGCCTTGCAAATGCGCCAGTTTGCCAGCAAGCGCGGTGATGGCTTGTTTAGGGATGAGGTATTGAGTGAGTACGGCAAATTTCATGGTGTTTCCTAGTATGACGAGATTTTATGAGGCAACTTTCTTATGTGATATGAGAGCTTTGCACGAAACTAAAATTAGTGCTATTTTTAACCAAAATATTAAACCTCGTCATTCCCGCGTACCAGTGCTTGGCATCCCCGCAGAATATATGTGCTGTGGTTCGACAAGCTCACCAACCAAAGCAGATTATTCATGCGCGATAGGCGGGAATCTAGTCAAGCTGGCAGTCACTGATGGTTGTTTATTGAGACAACTCTAGTATTCACGTGGCCTGGATACCAGCCTTCGCTGGTATGACGAATAAGCGTAATCAGTTACATCATCGGATTATTTTAGGAAATAGCTATAAA
>PHCL01000249.1 GCA_002842195.1 Betaproteobacteria bacterium HGW-Betaproteobacteria-20
TCAAAAACTTAAGTCTTAATTGATTTTCTCTCTGCCTCTGCGGTGAGATTTTTAAAATTATTTAGCAACCATCACCAAAGCGGGACGCAACACGCGGTCATTCAACATGTAACCTTTTTGTAATACCTGAGTGACCGTATTAGGTTCTCCGCTATTTTCCAGCATACTGATGGCCTGATGTTTGTTCGGGTCAAATTTTTCACCCAGCGGGTTGATTTCAGCGATGTTGAACTTGTCGAATACTGCGCCTAATTGCTTGGCAGTAATTTCAACGCCATCTTTATAACTTTGTACATCAGTGGCTTCAATCAATAAGGCTGCATCTAAACTATCTTTTACCGCTAATAATTCATTTGAGAATTTCTCCAGGGCAAATTTACGCGCTTTATCAATATCATCCATGGCGCGACGGCGGATATTTTCACCTTCAGCCTTAATATAAAGTACGCTGGCTTTAGCTTCTTCCAAAGCAATTTCCAGCTCGGCAAGCCTTGCTTCGGCTGACGCTTCAGTTTCAGGCGTTTGCTTGTTTTCAGCGGTGGTTTTTTGTTCAGGCTGCGTTGCAGATTGTTCTTCTTGCATGTGTTTCCCCAATTCATTGTTAATACCACTTACAGATTGGGGGTGCTCGTTGTAATTTCAAGCAATAGTGTGATTATTTCTACCATTTAAGTATAAAATTTCAACCGGAATAGCAAAATGACAAGTATTACTTAAATACGAACTTTAGTTTGCGCAATTTTTCTTTAATGCGTTGATGTGTAAAACATCACAGCACTACTAATGTAAATCTGAAAGCCACTATCAGTTTCAACATTTGCTTGCTTTGAGGGGGTCGGTTTTAGTATTCAATCAAGGTGAGTAAGTTTTTAAACACTTCATGCGGCGATGGCGTGAGATTGATGCCGCCGAGATTGATGGCTGGCGTCAGTGCGCCGGCCATTACTCCGGTTAAGGCAGGATTTGTATCGGTGTAGATTGCAACAATCGGTTTGTTAAGCGCGGCAGCCAAGTGTGATAGGCCGGTATCTACACCCACAGCAGCTTGTGATTGTGCAATGACTGCCGCCAGTGTTGCAATGCTGGATTTGGTCAGCACATGCGCGTTGGGCAATGCCTGCGCGATCTGATTGGCGCGGCTCAACTCAGCCTTGCCAGCCCATGGCAATACCATATTTAAGCCATGTCCAGCCAGTAATTTGCCGAAGGTTATCCAGTGGTCAGTTGGCCACAGTTTGCTGTCGCGGCTGGTGCCGTGCAGGGCGATGATAAATGGTCTGGGTAGTTCCAATGAATTTTCCGGCGCTTTTATACCGTAATCCGGTGAGGTTTCAGGCGGTGTGTAAGCCAAGCTTAATGCCGCCAATGTGCGGTTTCGGATGACAGCATGCTGCTGGTAAGAAACCGTATATTTCTGATGATAAAAATAGCTGGCTAATGGTTCGCGGATGGATTGCCTGTCGTAGCCGTGCTTTATACCATTTGCCTGACTGCTGATTAAAGCGCTCTTGAGTAAACCTTGTGTGTCAATGATGGCATCATAATGACTGGTAGTGATTAAATGCTTGAACTCTCTGATTTCTCGCCAGGTACTTTTATCTAATAAATGCTTGCGCCAACGTCTTAGCGCAATGGGGATGACATGATTCACTCGCGTATGCATACGAGGAATCTCAGCAAAGGACTCTTCCACGACCCAGTCGATAATCGCATCGGGATAGTGGTGGTTGATGTCATTGATAATCGGTAGATTATGAACAACATCGCCTAAAGACGAAGTTTTAACAATAAGCAATTTCAGCATGATTGGCATTTTCGCATACAATTCAGCTTTAAGAATCAGTTGATCATCGCGGTAACCCTATTTTGAAGTTTGCATTTCTAATTTTTAAGGTTTTTCCCTACGGCGGCGTGCAGCGCGACATGCTGCGCATTGCGCATGATTGTGTTAATGCCGGGCATGACGTCACTATTTATACCGGTGAGTGGCGTGGCGACGTGCCCGATGCGCGGATTAACGTGGAGATTTTGCCTAGCCGTGGCTGGCTGAATCATCAGCGCCATCAGTCGTTGATTAACGCCATGCAGCAAGCTTTAGTCAAAGCCCCGGTAGATTTGGTGGTGGGCTTTAACCGCATGGCTGGGCTGGATATTTATTACGCGGCTGATCCGTGTTATGTGCAGCGTGCGCATGAAGAGCGCTCTTGGCTGTATCGCCACCTGCCTTTAGTCAGAGGACGGTATCGCTTTTTTGCTGCAGCTGAAAAAGCCGTGATGGATGCGCAAGGTAGTTGTCAGATTTTACTGCTGACCGAACGTGAGAAACAAAGCTTTCAGCAATGGTATGCTACGCCAGATGCGCGTTTTCATTTATTGCCGCCCAATATTCCATTGCAAAAATTCGCCAATAAGAACCGTGAAGCTTGCCGTACATACGCTAGGCAACAATTCAACTTACCTGCACAGGCGAATATCGTCTTAACAGTAGGTTCGGCTTTTGTACGCAAGGGCGTAGATAGGGTCATTGATGCCATTGCCGCTTTGCCAAAAGCTTTGCAGGACAACACTTGGTTAATTGCAATTGGTGAATATGAATCGAATAGCAATATACAGGCGTATTGTGAAAAACGCGGCGTTGCACACCGCTGCATTCACGTGGGCGGGCGAGCGGATGTAGCCGATTTAATGGTGGGCGCAGATATTTTTGCGCATCCCGCACGCTCAGAGCTGGCAGGTATCGTACTGATTGAAGCCATGACCGCCGGTTTGCCTGTGCTGGTGACGGATGTTTGCGGCTATGCGGCGCGTATTGCTGAAGCAGGTGCGGGCGTGGT
>PHCL01000250.1 GCA_002842195.1 Betaproteobacteria bacterium HGW-Betaproteobacteria-20
GTCTGTGCCTGATTTGGCCGCATTTGATCCTTTGTTTACCCCATATAAAGACTTTCTAGGTACCTGGCCTTCCATTGGCCCTGGCGGCATGGTGTTAGGAACAGAATATGTGCCAGACCCAAAATTCATGGCAATGGGATGGAGTGGCCTGCCAGCCATAAATACTGCATTGCTGCTCACTTCCGGTGCAACCATCACCTGGGCACATTGGGGTTTAATTAAAAATAACCGTAAACAACTCGTTATTGGTATGGCGCTGACCGTGGCGCTGGGTATCGCTTTCTTGATATGCCAGGGTTTGGAATATCATCACGCCTATACTGAAATGGGCTTAACGCTTGGCAGTGGTGCCTACGGTGCGAGTTTCTTTATGCTGACTGGGTTCCATGGCTTTCATGTGCTGTTGGGTACCTTGATGCTGATTGTTATTTTGCTGCGTTGCATGAAAGGTCATTTCACACCTGAACACCACTTTGGCTTTGAGGGCGTTGCATGGTATTGGCATTTTGTGGATGTAGTTTGGCTAGGTCTGTTTATCTTTGTCTATATCCTTTAAAGCATAGCAGTGAAAAGGGCGATGCATTAGCGTCGCCCTTTTTGTTTTAACGATGAAGTGTTTTAACTCACTAAATTTAATGGAATTGAATTGCAGGCATTATGGTCGTTATTGCCCAAGCAGGCCAGCGTAATAGCCTATCATCAATAAAATAAACAGCGTGATTGACAAGCCAATGCGCACAGTCAGTGCCTTTACTGTTCTTTCGCCACCAGTTTTGTCTTTAGCTAAAAAATACAATGCGGAAAATAAACTGCCGATGATAATAAATAAAGCTAACACAATAATGAATTTTATTAACATAACTTTACTTTGCCTTATTTTAAAATTTGAACCAGCATTATGAGACAAATTCAATTGTGAAACAAATTTAAACGTGAAACAAATACAATTCAAAATATATGGTTATATGTTCAGGCCCACCATTATAGGCATTCTCGTCACATTTATATGTATTCCATTATTTATAAATTTTGGCTTGTGGCAATATCACAAAGCGCAACAAAAACAGGCAATACAAACAGCTTATAATCAGGCAAAAGTAGGTGATGCACTGATGTTTCCGCTAGAAATCGCAGGCAGTAGTGTGCTTAATTACGATGAATGGAAATATAAGAAAGTGCGTGTAACCGGCACATATGAGCCAAAGTATCAGTTTTTACTCGATAATCAGGTAGAAGAAAGTCGCGTTGGCTTTCATGTGATTACCCCCCTGAAAATTGATGGTACATCGCAATATGTGCTGATTAACCGTGGTTGGATTTTAGGTAAAGATACCCACACAGAGCTACCAGAATTTAATACACCTACAGACCAGATTACACTCACAGGTCAGGTTTGGGTGCCAAGTAAGAAAATTTTCTCATTGGAAAGTAAACCCTTAATAACGGGTAATGATGAGGCGCTTCATCACCCGCCCTGGCAAACTGTTTGGCAGCATATGGATATGGATAAATACAAGAAAAGCGTACCATTTACGGTGTCCGGCATGGCAATTAAATTGGACAGCAATAGTGAAGCGGGCGGTTTTGTGCGCAATTGGCAAGTGCCTGCAGAGCGAATAGCAACCAATATTGGTTATGCTTATCAGTGGTTTGGTTTTGCGCTCGCCACTTTGCTCATATTTATCTATATGAGCTTTACTAGAATTAAATCATAGCCAACAATTAAGCCACTGAAATATCAACTACTTTATGCGTGACAATTTATAATCACGTTTGATTTTAAAAATTAACTATATAGAGCCATACATGCAAAAAGACCAGCAAATATCAGAGCAAGAAATGCAGCGCAAGGGCCGCAAGGTCCTTTTACTCATGCTCATATTTTTCATAGTGCCCATCGTCGTCGTTATTCTGATGTACAAATTCAACTGGAAACCTAATGGTGTCAGTTTGGGTGAATTGGTCAGCCCTGCGCGACTGATAGACTCGTCCGTTGCGTTGAAAAATGATGAAGGTGCGTCGCTAGCCCCGCAATTTTGGAAAGAAAAATGGACTGTCGTGTACGTCGCCGGTGAATGTGAAAAAGTTTGTTTGGATAAATTGCAGGATATGCGTCAATTACATGTGTCACTTTATAAAGACATAGCACGCGCTCAACGTGTATTGCTGACTACTAGCCAAGATGTCACTAATATCAAGCATGATTACCCTGACTTAATCGTAATTAACCAGTCTGCAGAAAATGTAATAAAATTTTCTCAGCAGTTTCAGGTGAATGATGAGGATGTGACCAATAGTAATCGGCTGTATCTGGTTGACCCACTCGGTCATTTGATGATGAGTTATCAACCCGACACGCCGCTATCGAATGTGCGTAAGGACTTGACGCGTCTGCTACGATTCTCCTGGGCGGGATGATGTATTTGAATTCAGGCAGTTATAAAGCATTTAAAAACTTGGCACTACTGGGTGCTGTTTTAGCCCTATGTGTGGTGGTGCTTGGTGCATATGTTAGGCTCACAGACGCTGGTTTGGGCTGTCCAGACTGGCCCGGCTGCTACGGCACAATGACTGTGCCACAGAGCGAAGCTGCAATTGCAAAAGCGCAAAGCGCCTTCCCAAATAGCGCGGTAGCCGTGGGTAAAGCTTGGCGCGAAATGGCGCATCGCTACCTGGCAGGTACGCTCGGTTTAATCGTGCTGGCAATTTTCGTGTTGGGTTGGAAAGCCAGAAGGGAAATAAAAAGCTCAAGCTGGACGCCTAGTTTTTTACTTGTACTC
>PHCL01000251.1 GCA_002842195.1 Betaproteobacteria bacterium HGW-Betaproteobacteria-20
GCTAAAGATTTTTGCCTAAGCGAAGCGAGTGGTAAAATAGCTTTTTTGTTTGAATCATCTAGTTAAATGTCCGAAATAAAACCCAAGTACCTCACTGCCGCGCTTTATAAATTTGTATCCCTAGCAGATTACACTGCCCTGCAAGCCCCTATTCATAAGGCTTGTGAGGCACATCATATCAAAGGCACCATTTTATTAGCCAGCGAAGGCATTAACGGCACCATTGCCGGCCTGCCTGACAACATTCATCATGTGCTGGATTTTTTACGCACCGGTCCGCTGTTTGAAAGCCGTTTTGCAAATTTAGAACATAAGGAATCATTTGCCAGCGAACACCCGTTTTACCGCATGAAAGTAAAGCTTAAAAAAGAAATTGTAACGCTAGGTGTGCCAGGCGTAAGTCCGACCAATAAAGTAGGCACTTATGTAAAACCTGAAGACTGGAATGCGTTAATTAGTGACCCTGATGTAATTTTGATTGATACACGCAATGATTATGAAGTAGATATCGGTACGTTTAAAGGTGCATTGGACCCAAAAACCACTACGTTTCGAGAGTTTCCAGAATATATTGCCAAGAATTTTGATAAAACTAAGCATAAAAAAGTCGCTATGTTTTGCACAGGTGGCATTCGCTGTGAAAAAGCCTCTTCATACATGATGGATCAAGGCTTTGAAGAAGTTTTTCACTTACAAGGCGGCATTCTAAAATACCTGGAAACTGTGCCTGAAGCTCAAAGTATGTGGCAAGGCGAATGTTTTGTATTCGACCAACGCGTGGCGGTTAAACACAATTTGGAGGTAGGCGAATTTGACCAATGCTATGCCTGCCGCCACCCGTTATCACCGGCTGAAATACAAAGCTCGGAATACACGCCTGGCATTTCATGCCCGTATTGCTTTGATAAAATCTCTGAAGAAAAGCGCGCACGTCTGACTGAACGCCAAAAACAAGTAATTCTGGCGAAAAAACGTGGTGAAATACATATTGGCGAAAAACAGAGCAGCAAATGATTGCAGTACGTGAATGTCTTGCGTAAATTAAGTTTTACTTTTTTGCTGAATAGCAAAAAATACAAGCCGCCATGCAGTTACTTATGACCTAGCAAGATAAAGGTATCTATAATGCCTTTGCCCTTAACAACAACGCTAAATTTTTCTGAAAAAACATAGTCATCTTGCAGCAACTGCTGGGTTTCTTGCGTTACCTGAATGGCATTGGGTTTGCTGGTGCTTTCCATACGGCTTGCTAAATTCACAGTATCGCCCCATAAGTCATAGCTAAACTTGGCACTGCCTATCACGCCTGCAACTACGGGCCCGGTGTGAATGCCAATGCGCATATTCAAATCAATACCGGTACTCTTTGCAAGCTCTTGCAATGCAGCTTTCATCTCCAGCGCCATTGCGGCAATTCGATGCGCATGATTAGTACATATCTCAGGCGCGCCAGAAATCACCATATAGGCATCGCCTATGGTTTTGATTTTTTCTACTTGATATTTTTCTGCAAGATGGTCGAACCTTAAAAACACCTGAGACAGCAGGTCAATCAATTGTGTTGGCGTCATTTTTTCGGACATTTGAGTGAAGTTGATCAAATCTGCAAACATCACGGTGACAGCGTCATAATGATCTGCGATTCGCATGTCGTTGTCTTTAAGGCGAGTAGCAATTGCGGCAGGCAAAATGTTGAGCAATAATTTTTCTGACCTGGCTTGTTCAAGCGCTAATGAGACCATCACACGTTCTTTTTGTGCCTGAAAGTAGCGCAGTACGCCATACAATATTGCGGCTGTGCCTGTAATATTCATCAAGAAAAAAGCATCTTTTACGTCAGTTGGAATAGGCATGGCATTGCCTGCAAAATAGTGATTGAGCTTCCACGAAATAAAAGCCAAGCCAATAAACAGCAGAAACCAGGGCGTTGATTGACGTGTACCAAGTATCATCAATGCGCCTACCGGCGATAAAATCGCCCAAATAGCTACGCCACTGGAGGCAGCGAAGCCGCCAATGACCCACTGCATAAAAAATGGCATGACCAGCAACATTACCAGCTGGGTAAAAGTGAAATATTCAAAGCGTTTGAAGCGATAAAACAAGAAAAGGCTTACATAAGAAATCACTAAATAAAAATAAGGCACCGCAGCTATCACTTCATAGCCTTCGCCTAAGCTGGAGAGCGTAAATATCCAAAAAATACAAACAAGGCTCTCTGCCAACACCAGAAAGGATAAAATGGATTTACCCAGGGCGGCAGGCGTGGGATCAGAAAATCTGCTCCAAAACTCGCGTGTTAATATTGACGATGTGGCTGTTAAATTTTGTGTCATAGCTTGATAAGATTGTTTTCTGCTTCAATTAAAAATCGCTGATGCACTATAGCTCAAGATGATTGATTTTTCTATATGCAGATTAAATTATTCGCTGCTCATTAACCGAATCAAGACACAAGCTCAAAGTTCGCTATTCATTATATTTTGAATAAATTCGCAGCATTTTATTAATAACACGCAGCCCTCAAATTGAATAGCAAAATAAGAGTATACGGTGCAGTGATGCTGGCTATGATTTTCTGGGCCTTTTCTTTTATCTGGTTCAAGATGGCCAATGAAGATTTCCGGCCTATAACAATTGTCTTTCTCAGGTTGATAATAGCAGTTGTTTTACTTACAACTTACCTCGCTGCAACAAATAAGTTTGCCAAAATCAAAAAGGGCGACTTTAAGCTTTTCATGATGCTGGCTGTGTTTGAACCATTTATCTATTT
>PHCL01000252.1 GCA_002842195.1 Betaproteobacteria bacterium HGW-Betaproteobacteria-20
TGATAGACGTTTGGCGACATTGCTTGAAACCGACCAGCATGCGGTGCGAGCTTATAGGCAGGCATTGCAAGTAAGGCCAGTCTATAAGCGCGTGGATACTTGTGCGGCGGAGTTTGCTACCAATACGGCGTACCTGTATTCAACCTATGAAGAAGAGTGCGAAGCTGCACCAACCAATAACAAAAAAATCATGATTTTGGGCGGCGGCCCAAACAGGATTGGACAAGGCATTGAGTTTGACTATTGCTGTGTACACGCGGCGTTCGCCATGCGTGAAGATGGTTATGAAACGATTATGGTTAACTGTAACCCTGAAACCGTTTCTACTGATTACGATACTTCAGATCGCCTGTATTTTGAACCGGTGACACTGGAAGATGTATTGGAAATCGTTGCGCTGGAAAAACCGGTGGGCGTCATTGTGCAATATGGTGGTCAAACGCCGCTTAAGTTGGCGCGTGATTTAGAAAAAGCCGGTGTGCCTATCATCGGCACCACGCCGGATGCGATTGATAAAGCCGAAGACCGGGAACGCTTTCAGAAAATGTTGCAAGAGTTGGGGCTAAAGCAGCCGCCAAACCGCACTGCAAGAACGCCAGAAGAGGCGATACGTTTAGCCCTTGAGATTGGCTATCCACTGGTGGTACGCCCAAGCTACGTGCTGGGTGGCCGTGCCATGGAAATCGTGCAAGAACAAAGTCAGCTCGAGCGTTATATGCGTGAAGCGGTAAAAGTTTCAAATGAATCGCCTGTTTTATTGGATAGATTTTTGAACGATGCGCTTGAGGTAGATGTTGATGCGCTTTGCGACAATACCGGTGACGTGATTATTGGCGGCATTATGGAACACGTTGAACAGGCGGGTGTACACTCGGGCGACTCAGCCTGCTCGCTACCGCCGTATAGTTTGTCCGCCAAGTTGCAAGATGAATTGCGCGACCAAACCAAGCAAATGGCTCGCGCCTTGGGCGTGGTAGGCTTAATGAACGTGCAGTTCGCTATTCAAGGCAAAACAGTTTATGTATTGGAGGTGAACCCACGTGCATCACGCACTGTACCATTTGTGTCTAAAGCTTGTGGTTTGCAATTGGCCAAAGTAGCGGCACGCTGCATGATAGGCACATCACTCAAAGCGCAAGGCGTCACGCATGAGATTATCCCGCCATTCTACTCAGTAAAAGAGGCGGTATTTCCGTTCATTAAATTCCCAGGGGTAGATACGATTTTAGGCCCTGAAATGAAGTCTACAGGGGAGGTCATGGGCGTAGGTGCAACATTTGCCGAAGCGTTTTTGAAGTCGCAACTTGGCGCTTCTACCAAACTGCCAGAAGGTGGCAGAGCCTTTATTAGCGTGCGTAAAGAAGACTATAATAAAGTGGTTGAAATCGCACACGCCTTGCATGATTTAGGTTTTGACCTGGTGGCAACCAAAGGCACGGCCACTGCCCTGACTGCCAATGGCTTAAAAGTAGCTTCAGTAAACAAAGTGGCTGAAGGCCGCCCACACATTGTAGATATGATTAAAAATGGCGACATTAGCTTTATTGTGAATGTTACTGAGGATAAGCGCGCGGTAGCAGATTCTTACGAAATACGCCGCAGTGCCCTACAAAATAAGGTGACTTATTACACAACGCTGGCGGGTGCTAAAGCTGCCTGTGTTGGCATGGCGCACATGCAAGAATTGACGGTAGAATCACTTCAAGACTTGCATAAAAAGCTTTCTTAAAATACACTTTAACAAGATTATATAATTCTATTTTTAAAAACCACACTCAGTTTGGGTGTGGTTTAATTTTTATAAGGTTTAGCAATATGGCAGTTATCCAAATACCAGTTACCGTTAAAGGTGCAGAGCAACTTAAAGAAGAGCTTTTACGTTTACGTAGCGTAGATCGTCCAGACGTTATTCAGGCAATTGCAGAGGCCCGTGCGCAAGGCGATTTGTCTGAAAATGCCGAATATGAAGCAGCCAAAGAGCGCCAAAGCTTTATTGAAGGACGCATTTCAGAAGTAGAAGCCAAGCTTTCTAACGCTATGATTATTGACCCATCTACGCTACATGCGGATGGTCGCTGTGTATTTGGTGCCACAGTCAGAATTGAGGATCTGGACAGCGGTTCTATTATGAGTTACCAAATTGTAGGTGATGATGAAGCAGATATTAAAAATGGCAAAATCTCAATCAGTTCACCAATCTCGCGTGGCTTAATTGGCAAGTCAGAAGGCGATGTGGCAGAAGTCAACGCGCCAGGCGGAATTAAAGAGTACGAAATCATCGAGGTGCTGTACATTTAATGAGTTACCGAATATCTCTTATCATCATCGCCCTTTGGGCTGGCGCACTTTGGATGACAGGTCTGAGTGCCTACGTATTATTTGATACGCTACAAGACAAGCAACTTGCAGGTTCAATTGCAGGTAAGCTGTTCACCGTGGTCAGCTACATTGGTATGGCAAGCGGCCTATTTTTATTGATACACCGCATTGCAGCCTTTGGCACCGGCGCACTAAAACAAGGCTACTTTTGGGCAGTGTTGCTCATGCTACTGCTGGTGCTGGCAGGGCACTTTGGCATACAGCCTGTGTTGGCGCAATTAAAAACAGATGCATTTCCAGCAGATGTGATGCAAAGTGTCTTTGCTGACCGATTCAGAACTTGGCATGGTATTGCCAGCTTTGCCTACATGGCAGAGTGCTTATTAGCGTTTGTCATGGTGTTGAAAGCACGTTAGAGATTCACCTGAATTCGTGCGAGCGAAAAACG
>PHCL01000253.1 GCA_002842195.1 Betaproteobacteria bacterium HGW-Betaproteobacteria-20
GTAGGTTATTTCACGCCCATTCGCGAGCTTGCCAGTTCAATAGTCAATATGAGCCTGGGTCCGTGGGAGTTATTCTGGGTATGTTTTTACGGATTTGCCACCTATGGTAACGCCGGATATATGCGTGAGCAGGTCTGCAAGTATATGTGTCCTTATGCACGCTTTCAAAGCGCAATGTTTGATGATGACACCTTAGTCGTGACCTACGATGAAGCCCGTGGCGAACCTCGCGGCGGACGATCACGCAAAGCCGAAGTCAATGAAGTTAAAACTAACACCAAAACGCTAGGTGCATGCATTGATTGCAGTCTGTGTGTACAGGTTTGTCCGACGGGTATTGATATACGCAAAGGTTTGCAATACGAGTGTATTGGTTGTGGTGCCTGCGCTGATGTGTGCGATACGGTCATGGATAAAATGGGCTACGAACGAGGCTTAATCAAATACTCTACGCAAAATGCAATCACCCATAATTGGACACATAATCAAATTCTGCGACGTATTCTGCGCCCACGTGTGTTAATTTACGCAGCAATCCTTATCTTGTTAATTGTCGCGCTAATTACAAGCCTCTGGTTTAGAACGCCTTTTAGAGTGAATGTGGTGCGTGATCGTGGCGTAATGGCGCGATTAAGCGATGATGGAAAACTCGAGAATGTATATCGCTTACAAATTTTAAATGGCACAGAAGAGACTCAACATTACAGCCTCAATGTCACTGGCATTAAAGACCTGGAGATTGAAGCTGAGGCCGCAGAAGATGGCGAAGAAGATGATGAACATCACAAGTCAATTACGGTCAAACCTGCGGAGTCGCGTTGGGTGGTTGTTGATTTAAAAATACCTGATGGCGTGATGCAACCAGGTTCACACAAAATAGAATTTAAAATTAAAGCATTGGAAAGCAAAGAAACTGTGACAGAAAAATCTATGTTTCTGGTACCAAGATAAATAGTAGCGAGATAAATAATAGCAAGATAATATAGCAACAAGATAAGTAGTCATTTATAAAGATACCCGTATGCAAAAAAACAAGGAGCAAGCAATGGAAACACTGGACACGAAACCCTGGTGGCAATATGGGTACGTTTGGCTTATCATCGCAGGCCCATTATTGGTTATTATTGCAGGATTTATTACCTTGTATCTTGCCATCTCAAGGCCAGACCCGGTGATTGATGAAAATTATTATCAAAATGGCCTCAATATTAATAAAACCTTATTAGAGGCAAAAACAACCGCAGAACTTAACTCACTCCAGCCCGCAGGACTTGCGCGTAACCATGCCGCCACCGGTGTGGTTAAACAGCCTTAATGTTTAGCGTACTCAATAAACCAAACTATTAATTAAGCCATTTAGTTAACCATGCAAACAGCCCTTATCTATAGCGGCCTAATCATGGGCTTGGCGGGCGGTCCCCACTGCGTAGCCATGTGTGGTGCGGCTTGCACTTCAATCTCGCAATCATCACCACAACCATACGCGATACAGCTATATCATCTGGGAAGACTTTGTGGCTATGCCCTGCTTGGCGCAATCGCCACATTTGCCATACAAAGCATCGCATGGTTATCCAGCTATAGTGCAATACTTCACCCACTTTGGACTTTTTTTCATGTGCTGGTATTTTTTTGGGGTATGTTGCTGATTATTTATGCACGCCAACCCGTTTGGGTTGATCAGGCCGGCAGAGGCATTTGGCGCCATGTAAAAAAACTAAGCCTTGTACAAGGCGGTCATTTTTATATTGGCATGCTATGGGCATTAATGCCTTGTGGTCTGCTTTATTCTGCACTCATCATCGCCTCTTTCAATGGCAACCCACTTGGTGGCGCGCTAAGTATGGCCGCATTTGCAATAGGTTCAAGCATTTCGCTGTTTTTCGCACCATGGCTATGGTTAAAGCTTAGGACCAACCTAGTTGAACCTTACGGGATGCGCCTGGCTGGCTTGCTATTAGGCGGTGCAAGTGCCTGGGCTATTTGGATGGATTTAGCGCATAACTCAAAAGTGTGGTGCGCGTAACACCCAAATTGATTTAGCACGTCTGTTAGACTGAATAGACACATGAGAGCCAGCATTGTATTCTTGAGACAATAAGACTACTTTAGATTTTATCTTCCTAAATACCATTTCAAATCTACCATGCAATAGTTGATCTGCTTTCGCACGTTGTCCAGTTTGATACAAGCGCAAAATCTCAGCAGTTATTCCATGAAAATTTGCATGCAAACTTCTCACATCTTCAAACGCTGGAAAAGTCGCAAGTTCTTGATCTTCACTACCAATTAACTTGCATAAATAGCATGCGTCATCTTTTTTAATCTTTATTTCTTCTAAAGAAGTAACAGCCTCCTTTGCCAGTAAATCAGTTAAATAATTTTTAGTGGCAACATGTAAGCTAATCATTTTAAGAAAATCAACTTTCATCACTTTCAGTCCATCACAATAAACATAAAATATACTCAATAACTATAAAGCATAAGTTATGCCAAAAAATGTAAAGCTTTGTTAACGCATTGTTTGACCTTGATTGATAGCCCAGAAGAACAGAACTACGATGCTATGGTGGGAGTAACTGCCAGATTTGCAGATTAAATTTAATGGCAAAGTACGGTAGATTGTTTAGCCACTTGCTGACGATGTTGTTTAAATCAACAAATATGACTGATTACCAACAGCCAGTAGAAATACGCTTGAATAAATCGGTAACCTATTACAGTGGGATGACTTGCAAACTTTCTTTTTCAGCTTTCACAA
>PHCL01000254.1 GCA_002842195.1 Betaproteobacteria bacterium HGW-Betaproteobacteria-20
TAAACGTTACCGTGAAACCTTTTCGAAAAACTTTGCCTAACTAATGAATTTAATTACAGAAATAACAGAGCGCCTGCAAACCTTTGAGCCGTCGGCACTCGAACTTATAGACGAAAGCGCAATGCACGCGGGCCATGCAGGCAACACTGGCGGCGGACATTTTAAGCTAAAAATAACAAGCTCGCATTTTTGCGGAAAATCGCAGATAATGCGACATCGTCTTATTTATCAAACGCTTGCTGACCTTATTCCCAGTCAAATTCACGCATTGAGCATTGAAGCACTTGCACCAGATGATATTTAAACAACCCTAAATTATTAACGCCTTATTACCAAACTTTGAGGATTTTCGCATGAAATTTACCCACACCTTAATTGCAGTCGCTATTTTGTCACTTGCACCTTCTGCATTCGCAGCAGACACAGTGGCAACCGTAAACGGCAAACCTATTAAACAATCCATTTACGATTACATTGCTAAAGATGCTACGGCACGCGGTCAAAAAATTGACGACCAAATTAAAAATACCATCACCAGCAAACTAATTGATCCTGAAATTGTTTACCAGGAGGCACAAAAACTTGGGCTTGATAAACAAGCTGATTACATGGCGCGAGAAGAGCTTTCCCGCCGCGAACTGCTGACTAATACCTATATTCAAGATTTTGTGAAAAAAAATCCAATTTCAGATGCTGACACCAAAGCTGCTTACGAAGAATATAAAAATGCTTATGGCGATAAAGAGTATAGTGCGCGCCATATTTTGGTAAAAACTGAAGCTGAAGCTAAAGATATCATCGCCAAATTACAAAAAGGGGGTGACTTTGCAAAAGTAGCCAAAGAAAAATCTTTAGACCCAGGCTCTAAAGATAAAGGCGGCGATTTAGGCTGGTTCTCACCTGCCACGATGGTAAAACCATTTAGCGATGCCGTTGCCGCCTTGCCAAAAGGCAAAACAACTGCAGAGCCAGTGCAAACGCAATTTGGCTGGCACGTGATTAAATTGATTGATACACGCGCAGCACAGCCATTAGCTTACGACAAAGTAAAAGATGGTTTGCAAAAAAACCTGCAGCAACGTAATTTAGAAAAAATGATGGCTGACTTGCGTAGCAAAGCAAAGATCGACATTGCTAAATAATATCTAGATTACAACTGCAATATACAATTGCAATAACTTTTTTAAAGGGCTCGAATTTTGAGCCCTTTTTCATGTAACAAAAATCGGGCAATACTCGTCATATTGGCGCGTTAAATAACATCAGTTTATACAATAATAAGAATTGTTCTCATTTGCAATATGTATTATAATTAATCTCATGCAACTTTTATCACACCTTAACATCGGCCAGCAAGCGATTATTTCTGCAATAGAGGCAGAAGAATCACTGTTTCATCGCCTGTATGCACTAGGCTTTCGCGTTGGCAAACCGCTCAGCATTATTCGCCGTGCCAACTTCAACGGTCCACTGCAGGTGCGCCTGGGCACAACGGATGTAATACTGCGCAACGCTGAGGCAGCACACATACGCATCAACACCCCTAAAAATTAGCAATAACTCAAATTAATAACCTATGAAACGCATTGCATTATTGGGTATGCCAAATACGGGTAAATCCACCCTATTTAACCGTATAAGCGGCGCATCAGCTCGCGTTGGTAACTGGCCTGGCATTACCGTAGATTTAATGAGCGCTAAAATTTTAATCGGCGGTCACATTGCCGAACTGATTGATTTACCTGGTATTTATGATCTGCACGGCTTTTCTGAAGACGAGCAGGTGGTTCGACACTTTTTAGCCAATAATGCAGTAGATTTAGTTATCATTTTGTTAAACAGCTCACAAATCGACCGTCAGCTTTCTTTAGTTTTGCAGATTAAAAAACTTAATCTTCCGGCTGTACTTGCCTTGAATATGGCAGATGAAGCCAGGCAAGCTGGCATTACCATTGATACAGATAGCCTTACAAGCGCGCTGAATATGCCCGTGATACAAATCAGCGCTAAATATGGCGATGGTTTGCCCAAAGCTTTGCAAGCGGCCACGCAAATTATTAATCAAAACCGAGCGACTACAGATCCTAGTCTAATTAGCCAACTGCTACAGGAAGACAATCAAATTGAACAAGAAATGGAAAGCTTGATTCAGCGTCACGTACAAATTCCAACTACATTTACCGATAACACTACAGATAAAATTGATAAAATTTTGCTGCACAAATGGTTTGGTTTGCCGATATTTTTTGCTGCCATGTTTATGCTGTTCCAGTTTATCTTTACTGTCGGTCAGCCGCTACAAGATGGCTTGGGATGGGCCTTAACCTTATTTCGCACCAGCTTATTAGACCCGTTCTTTGCCACAAGTCCAGCATGGTTCAGCGGCCTGATGTTAGACGGCATTTATAACGGCGTAGCCACAGTGGCGGCATTTGTACCGATTATCATCCTGTTCTTTTTAGTCATGTCTATGGTGGAAGACAGCGGTTATTTATCACGTGCGGCATTTCTTATGGATGCACTGATGGCAAAAATGGGCTTGGATGGCCGCGGATTCGTGATGATGCTCATGGGCTTTGGCTGCAACGTGCCCGCGCTGATGGGCACACGTATTATGCGCTCACGCCCAATGCGCCTACTCACCATGCTGGTTATTCCGCTCTCGCTATGTTCCGCACGGCTACAGGTATTTATTTTCATGATTACTGCCCTTTTTACCGCAAAGCACGCGCCAATCGCTTTATTTTCACTTTATG
>PHCL01000255.1 GCA_002842195.1 Betaproteobacteria bacterium HGW-Betaproteobacteria-20
TGGCGGTAAGGTCAATATTGCACGCATGATGCTGCCAGAGTTTCAAGAAACAAAAAATTATAACGAACCAGAAGCGCATATTTGTACGCCCAATTGTAGCCATAATGCCACGCCAAACACGATTGATACTGGTTTTCGTTACATTGAGATGGGCTACACCGCTGCGTTTGAGCCTGCCATCATGCCGATTAATGCCCGCCAAGCGCATTTAGAAATGGCCGATACACCAATGATAGACAAAGGCGGCTACGCCATGCTGGGTAATGATGACTATTTTTTGCGCATGCTCGCCGCTAAAAAAGATCAAAAAGCCATTAATGACTATGTAGCCTGGATATTACATGCCACGCAAGCCATTGGCATAAAAGTAGTGAACCCAGGCGGCATTTCTGCCTTTAAGTTTAATCAGCGAAGATTAAATTTAGATGAAAATAATGTGTATTACCAAGTCACACCGCGCGATATTTTAAAAAGCCTCAGCACCGCTGTGCATCAACTGGGCATCGCCAAACCATTACACGTACATTGCAATAATTTAGGTGCCGCAGGCAACTTTGAAACCACATTAGACACTATGGGCGCGAGCGATGGCTTGCCGATGCATCTCACGCATATTCAGTTTCATAGTTACGGCACAGAAGGCGACAAAAAATTCTCATCGGCCGCTGCACAAATCGCCGAAGCCTTGAATAAAAACAAGCACATCACTACTGACGTAGGGCAGATTTTATTTGGTCAAACGGTGACCGCTTCTGGCGACAGCATGATGCAGCATTTAAACGCCAAGCACGCGAACCCAAAAAAATCCGTGATTATGGACATTGAATGTGATGCAGGCTGTGGCGTTTTACCATTCAAATATCGCGACCAAAATTACGTGAATGCGCTGCAATGGGCAATCGGCCTGGAACTGTTTTTGAGCGTAGAAGACCCGTGGCGCATCTTTCTAACCACCGACCATCCTAACGGAGCGCCGTTTACCAGCTACCCGCACCTAATTCGCCTACTGATGGATAAAAACTTTAGAAACGAAGCCTTTGCTAAATTGAATTTAGATGCGCAAGCCATGAGTAATTTAACTGCACTCAACCGCGAGTATAGCCTATATGAAATCGCCATCATGACGCGTGCCGGTGCAGCCAAGCTAATTGGTTTAAACGACCGGGGACATTTAGGCGCAGGCGCAGCGGCAGATATTACGGTATATACCGACCAAACCGACCGTGAAGCTATGTTTGCCAAGCCAAACTATGTATTTAAAGATGGTGAACTCGTGGTAAAAGACGGTAAAGTAATTAAAGTGGTGTGGGGCACAACCCACACCACCAAACCTGCGTTTGACATCGGCGTGGAAAAAGACTTAGGTGAATATTTTGATAAATACCATACGATTCAATTAGATAACTTTAAAATTAGTAACGACGAGATAACTGAAGACGGGCATGGCAAACTAGCCATACATGAAAACAAATCAAATAAAAGTAAAGCACGTGCAAATTAACGGCATACAAATCGATGATACCTTTGCTGAGGCATTTAACATGCGCGGCACACGAGTGCTGGTTACCGCACTTAATTTAAAGTGGGCGTATCATGCGGCAAATGCGATGACAGGCTTTGCAACCAGCGTGATTGGCTGCGGCGTTGAAGCTGGTATTGAGTGTGAATTGTCTGCTGAAGAAACACCCGATGGCAGGCCTGGCGTGAGTGTTCTGATGTTCGCCATGGGCAGTAAAGTATTGATGCAACAGCTTGAAACGCGCATGGGGCAATGCATACTCACCTGCCCTACCGCAGCAGCGTTTGCAGGCATAGAGAGCGAAGAGCAAATTAACTTAGGCAAACATTTGCGTTACTTTGGCGATGGTTTTCAGACATCAAAATTGATTCGTGATGTGAATGGCATCGCGAAAAGGTATTGGCGCATTCCTGTGATGGATGGCGAATTTTTAGTGCAGGAAACTACGGGCATGGTGCGTGCCATTGGCGGCGGTAATTTTTTAATTTTAGCAACGTCTCAAGCAGCAGCTTTGAATGCGGCTGAAATCGCGATTGAGGCAATGAAGCAAGTACCAGATGTGATTATGCCCTTTCCTGGTGGCGTAGTACGGTCTGGTTCTAAGGTAGGCAGCAAATATCCCAAGATGTTTGCTTCAACCAATGATGCATTTTGCCCAACATTAAAAGGCTTAACCAACAGCGAACTGTCGGCAGAAGTTGAAAGCGTAATGGAGATTGTGATTGATGGTTTAAGCTTTGAAGCTATCGCCAGAAGCATGCGTGTCGGTATTCAGGCAATTTGCAATCTGGGCGAAACTAGCGGCATAAAACGCATTTCAGCAGGCAATTATGGCGGAAAACTTGGCCCACATCATTTTAAATTACATGAGATTATGGGTGACAAATTAGCATGACCGCACTCACCTTCACACGCAAAAAAAATCCATCGTTTATGCTCGATTGCAGTCGATTGACACCTAATCTATTAGCCGGCTTAAGTCTTCAACAAATTGAAAATTTAAGTTTATTCAAGCAAAAAAATTCACCCAAAGTATCTGATTTTTTTGCAGTGTCCGGCACAGATACAGAAAATATCAGGTTCAAAAATAGTAGCGCGCAATTGGGTTATATTGGTTATAAAATGACGAGCGGCAGCATCACTGTTGAAGGTGACGCGGGAGATTTTTTAGGCGCTAACATGCAAGGTGGCACGCTAATAGTTAAAGGCAATGCGGGGGAACGTGTGG
>PHCL01000256.1 GCA_002842195.1 Betaproteobacteria bacterium HGW-Betaproteobacteria-20
TTGCGTGGGCTGAGGCTTATGCTGCGCTATCGAGGCGAGCGCGAGAAGTGCCCGAAGATGCTGCTGCAATTGAGCAAGCTAAAGTTGCACTGGCTGATGATTGGCTTCACTTTGTGGTGTTGGAAATTGATCAGGCATTAGTTGAGCGGGCAGGGGAGTATGCCGATACATTTGCATTGCGTGGTTACGATAGCATTCAACTCGCAGCAGCATTTGAGGCAGGTAGAGTTTCGCAAACCCCAATATTTTTTGCATGTTATGATACGCGATTAAACAAGGCGGCGAAGCTGCTAGGAATGGCATGTTTGTAACGGAAACTAATGTTGTGTCTTGGATTTATTAATTAATGATTAAACGTTTATTTGATTTAAGTTTGGCGTTCATTGCGTTGTTGTTCCTGATAATACCGGTTTTATTTGTGGCATTGATGGTGTGCTTAACTTCTACAGGTTCAGTTTTGTATTGGTCTGATCGGATTGGGCGCAATAACCGTATTTTCAAAATGCCCAAATTTCGTACCATGCGCATAGAAACGCCTGCCGTGGCGACGCATCTTTTGCTAGACCCAGAGCAATTTTTGACGCCTATTGGTACTTTTTTACGAAAATCCAGCTTGGATGAATTACCGCAACTTTGGAGTATTTTTAAAGGGGATATGAGCTTTGTTGGTCCACGCCCGGCGTTGTTTAATCAAGATGATTTAATCGCGTTGCGCACTCAAAGTGGTGTTGATAAATTATTGCCTGGTTTAACTGGTTGGGCACAGGTGAATGGTAGAGATGAACTACCGATTCCGGAAAAGGTTAAGCTGGATGCAGAATATATGAGCCATCAATCTTTTTGGCTGGATTTAAAAATCATCTTTTTAACTTTTTTGAAGGTGATCCGCAGGGATGGTATCCAGCATTGATTTGTATTAGTCTTGAACACAGCTAATAAAGTAGGTAAATATTAGGGCTTTCCTGATGTGATAAGTTGATACAAGAAAATCTGAATTAAAAACTGAATCTTATAAATCGCAATTCGTATAGTTACATTAAATAAAAAGCGGCATGAAACGAACACTCATTAATCCACGTACTTTTTTAGCTTTATTACATGATATTACAGCTGCCGTAATCGCGTGGACGGCAGCTTATCTATTGCGTTTTAATTTTTCAATCCCTATTGTACATTTTCAGCACATGATGCAATTAGTGCTTTGGGTGGTGCTATTGCA
The DNA here is from genome assembly GCA_002842195.1 of Betaproteobacteria bacterium HGW-Betaproteobacteria-20. Classification (GTDB taxonomy): domain Bacteria; phylum Pseudomonadota; class Gammaproteobacteria; order Burkholderiales; family Methylophilaceae; genus Methylotenera. The sequence continues at coordinate 1,220 of PHCL01000256.1, forward strand.
GGGAACGGTATTTGTTGTTTTTGGATTGTATCGTGGTGTGTGGCGCTTTTCCAGCATGTCAGATTTAAAGCTTATTATATTGGCTATTGGTTCAGCCGCAGTATTGGTTGCCGCATCACTATTTATGCTGAGTACCAGCATTGTGATACCCCGTTCTGTGTTGATTTTAGATCCTATACTACTGATGTTAATGATGGGTGGTAGTCGCTTGGCTTATCGGGCATGGAAAGAGCATCAGCAGTATGGAACTGCTTTTAAACAAGGCGCGCCAGTGATTATTTTAGGCGCTGGTGAAGCGGCAATCGCATTGGTAAAAGACCTTGCGCGCAGCACGCAATGGCGTGTGGTAGCCTTACTGGATGATGATAAGTCCATGCTGGGTCGTGAAGTACTTGGCATAAAAGTTTTAGGTAGCATACAGCGCTTAACGGATTTATATCAAGGTTACGAGGTTAAGCATGTGATCGTTGCGATGCCTTCAGCACATCATCAAAAACGCCGTCAGGCAATAGAGTTAGCCAATCAGCTTGGTTTAGACGTGCTAACCGTGCCTGCGATTGATGATTTAATGAGTGGTAAGGTTAGTGTTTCGCAGATTCGCAAGGTTGATGTTGAAGATTTGCTTGGCCGTGATGCGGTTAAGCTGGATGATTTAGGCTTACATGGCTTAATAGAGAATCATGCGGTTTTAGTGAGTGGCGCTGGCGGCTCTATTGGTTCTGAGCTTTGTCGGCAGATTGTAAAATTTAAGCCTGACACCTTGGTTTGTCTGGATGTTTCTGAGTTTTCACTTTACAGCCTGGAACAGGAATTAAGTCTTTTAAACCTGCCAATCAAACTACGTTATATGACAGGTGACGTTAGGAATAACCAGCGGGTCAAAGAGTTACTTGTGCAATTTAAGCCCACTGTGGTGTTTCATGCGGCGGCTTACAAGCATGTGCCGTTGATGGAAAATGATAATGTTTGGGAGGCTTTGTCGAACAATGTAATTGGCACGCATACGATTGCTAAAGCCTGCAAGGAAGCAGGTGTCGCAAAATTTGTACTGATTTCTACCGATAAAGCGGTAAATCCGACCAATGTGATGGGTGCGAGTAAACGGCTGGCAGAGATGGTGTGTCAGGGCTTGCAGGGCAATGCGGGTACGCGTTTTGTGGTTGTGCGCTTTGGTAATGTGCTGGGTAGCAGCGGTAGTGTGATTCCAAAATTCCGTGAGCAAATTGCCAAAGGTGGCCCCGTGACCATTACCCACCCTGAAATTACCCGCTATTTTATGTCTATCCCAGAAGCGGCGCAGTTGGTGATGCAGGCAGGGTTAATGGGTAACGGTGGTGAAATTTTTGTGCTGGATATGGGTGAACCCGTGAAAATTGCGGCGCTGGCGGCGGATATGATACGGCTTTCTGGTTTGCTGGTAGATGACATAAAAATTGAATATGTAGGTTTACGCCCAGGTGAAAAACTGTATGAAGAGTTGCTGGCAGATGATGAACATACAATGCCAACACCGCATGAAAA
>PHCL01000257.1 GCA_002842195.1 Betaproteobacteria bacterium HGW-Betaproteobacteria-20
AGAATGGATCTTCTTCAAAATTGTCTGATTTACCCGCTTCGGCAAAAATTTGTTTTACTTCGCCGTTATCTACCAGCATTGAATAGCGCCATGACCGATCACCAAAACCCAGGTTGGTTTTTTTAACCAGCATGCCCATGCCGCGGGTGAAATCAGCATTACCATCTGGCAACATTTTTACGTTTTTAATGCCAAGATTTTTACCCCATTGAAACATAACAAACGCATCGTTTACGCTTAAGCAATAAATTTCATCTATACCAAGCGCTTTAAATTCTGCGTATTTAGCCTCAAAGCCAGGTAAATGCGTACTTGAGCAGGTAGGCGTAAAAGCGCCTGGAAGCGCTACGATAATGATTTTTTTACCTTTAAAAATATCATCTGTTGTTACATCTTGCCAGCGGAATGGGTTCTCGCCACCGATACTCTCATCACGCACACGAGTTTTGAACACAACATTAGGTACATTTACAATCATGATTATTTCCTTTGAATTAATTTAAAAAAGTGATTATCGGCTTATTGCCTAAACTCAATGTTCATCATGATATAGCAGTATCAAATTTTAATGAATTCAATTAAAGTTATGATGCTGATAAGTTATTTTTATCACATAACCGCTATTTATCAACCTAACGGCAATAAGTATCAATCGGGCTGATTTGCCAAAGCAACCAAACGGCCAGTTGCTGCTGATTGCAACACGGCTTCGATTGCCTTGCAATTGGCTTTTGCATCATCAAATGTCAAATATGTTTGTTTATCTTTCAGCACGCAGTCACTGAAATGTTCAATTTCCAAAGTGAAGTGATTGCTGGGTGCAAAGCGTTCTTCGGCGTATTTTCCGTCTTCTAATGCCCATGAAATCACGGGGACATCGTTTTGAAACACCCAGGCAGCGTGGCATTTTACCCAGCCTTTGGTGCCGATAATTTCATATTCTGATTTTCGGCTACGCTCAAAACTCACATCAAAATGTCCAAAGCGTGCACGGCCTTCAGCATCGCGGCCAAAATCCAGCACGCCACTGGTGACAATATCCGCGCCTACTTCATTAAATTTTGCATGTGCAACCACAGACTCAGGTTCAGCAGGTTGGTCGTATTTTGCGCCATTACTTAAACCCATAGCCCAGCGTAAAGAATGAATCGCATAAGGCCCAATATCCCACATCGCGCCGCCGCCATCTGCCATGCTGCGGTTAATGCGATACATGCGCGATGCTTTCATTAAAAATGAGTAACTGGCTCTTGCAGAAAGCACGTCGCCGATTAAGCCGGATTCAACAATTTCTTTTATGCGCACATGTTGCGGATGAAAGCGATACATAAAGCCTTCCATCACTTTTACCTGGTTTTTAATGGCGGCGACTTCAATTGCTTCAATGTCAGTCTGCGTAGTTGCCATCGGCTTTTCAATCAACACATGCTTGCCTGCATTAATAGCTTTTAATGCCCACTCCGCATGCTCTTCGTTCGCCATGGGACAGTAAATAGCCTGTACATTTACGTCATTGATGAGTGCATCCATATCGTCATAACAAGTCACATCACCGTGGCAGGGCGCATATTTTTCCAGCGTGGCTTTAGCTGCACCTACGCGGCGACTGGCAATAGCCACTAATTGCGCATTTTGTGCTTCGATAATCGCGGGCAGCAGACGCTCATTCACACGTGCCGCGCCCAAAATACCCCATTTCAATTTGTCACTAGGCAATTTATTATCAACTTCCATTATTATCTTCAGCGTAAGTTTCTAAATCGACTCTGGTGCAAACCATTTAATGCTACAGCCAATACTTGCAATTTGTTCACGCGGGCCCTGCCCAGTTTCGCTAATGAGCTTCATGGCATTGAACAAATCGCGGGGATTGCCAACCGGCGGCTCACCTCGTCCTGCTGCGTCAAATCTGCCGCGATACTGCAGTTTCAAGTCAGCATTAAATCCAAAAAAATCCGGCGTACAAACCGCACCGTAAGCTTTTGCCACCTCTTGCGTATCATCCAACAAATAGGGAAACGAAAAATTGTACAGTTTAGATTCTTCAATCATGCGCTCGTAGGAATCATCCGGGTAATTTTCTGTATCATTGCTTTGAATCGCTACAGTGTTAATGCCATATTTTTTCAATTCGAAACAATCCGCCACCAGGCGTGTTTTAATGGCTTTTACAAACGGGCAATGGTTACAAATAAACATCACCAGTAAACCATTTTTACCTATACAGCTGGACAAAGTATGGCGCTTGCCATCAACGCCTAATAAATTAAAATCTGCGGCTGGTTGGCCGAAATTACAAACGGGGGGATTTAAGCTTGCCATAATATTCTCCTAATTTCGTTATAATTATTGATTTGATGATAACGTTTATATTATCACTTTTCACCAGCTTGTTAAGCTTCACCTTAGTTAAGATGACAAACCATGGCCAATTTACGTTTTTTTACCCACCAGTCATTATCTTTAAGCGCGACTATTCAGCTCTCAGATAGCGCTGCTGCACATGCGACAAAAGCACTGCGGCTGAATGTAGGAGACAGCGCCATTGTGTTTAACGGGGATGGTTTTGATTACGACTGCGAGCTGACATCAATTAAAAAGAATGCAGTGCTCGCCAAAATAACTGCCATGAGGCAAATCAGCAACGAATCGCCATTACGCATCCGCTTATTACAAGCCATCTCTAGCGGCGATCGGATGGATTTCACCATTCAAAAAGCTGTCGAGCTCGGTGT
>PHCL01000258.1 GCA_002842195.1 Betaproteobacteria bacterium HGW-Betaproteobacteria-20
TCAGCGCAGTAATACCGCTTGCATCTTTTACATTTGCACTCGCGCCGCTGGCAAGCATGGCATTCACCGTGGCTAAATCACCTTTAGATGCAGCTGTTAGCAGATAAGAGACTTCTTCTTCAGCCACTGCGGACGTTAGCGTAACAAATGTCAACATCAATGTAGCCAAAGTCTTTTTGAGTAAATTATTCATATTTTTTGTGGTAGCATTTTTCCAATTCCGTCACTCCGGCAAAAACGGGAGTGACGCTCTGTAGCATTTTTAACGTAAACGACTCAATTACTTTTTACCGATAATTGCCGCCAGCACCGCTTCACCCAGACCCGCCGGTGAGCTTGCAACGACAGCCCCAGCCAATTCCAATGCACGGATTTTATCTGCGGCTTTACCGCTACCGCCAGAAATAATCGCCCCTGCATGCCCCATACGCTTACCTGCTGGCGCAGTTTGCCCGGCAATGTAGGCCGCTACCGGTTTACTGATGTGACTCTTAATATACTCGGCGGCGGCTTCTTCATCTGAACCGCCAATTTCACCCACCATAATAATGGCTTCTGTTTCAGCGTCGGCTTCAAACATTTGCAGACACTCTATAAAATTAAGGCCTTTAATCGGATCGCCACCGATGCCAACACAGGTACTCTGACCTAATTTTAACGCTGTAGTCTGATGCACCGCTTCGTAAGTCAGCGTGCCGGAACGTGACACAATGCCCACTTTGCCACGCAGATGAATACTGCCCGGCATGATGCCAATTTTGCATTCATCAGGCGTAATCACACCTGGACAGTTAGGGCCAATCAACTTAGCGCCATTGGCTTTTAAAGCAGCCTTTACATTGAGCATATCTAACACCGGTATACCTTCAGTAATGCAAATAATCAGGTCTATGCCGGCATCGCAGGCTTCCAAAATAGAATCTGCCGCAAACGCTGGCGGCACATAAATCACACTGGCATTCGCACCCGTTTGGCGCACTGCGTCACGCATGGTGTTGAACACCGGCAAGCCCAAGTGAACCATTCCGCCTTTGCCCGGCGTTACACCGCCGACCATTTTTGTGCCGTAAGCCAACGCTTGCTCAGAGTGAAAGGTGCCTTGTTTGCCGGTAAAACCCTGGCAAAGCACTTTAGTATTTTTATTGACTAATATACTCATGCTACCGCCTTTACTGCCTGTACGGCTGCATCAGTCAAACCGTCCGCTGAAATAATATTCAACCCACTCTCACGCAACATTTGTTTACCTAAATCCACATTAGTACCCTCTAAACGCACGATAACGGGAATTAGCATACCTACATCTTTCACTGCCGTGATAATGCCTTCTGCAATGATGTCGCAGCGCATAATGCCGCCAAAAATATTTACCAAAATGGCGCGTACATTTTTGTCTTCTAAAATAATTTTGAAGGCTTTAGTCACGGTTTCTGCCGTTGCGCCGCCGCCTACATCCAAAAAGTTAGCTGGCGCACCGCCGTGTAATTTAATTAAATCCATGGTCGCCATCGCCAGCCCTGCGCCATTGACCATACAACCGATATTGCCGTTTAATGCGATGTAATTTAAACCGGCATGATGCGCGACCGCCTCCTTGCTATCTTCTTGCGACCAATCGCGTTGCTCAGCCAAGGCTTTTTGCCGGTACAGCGCGTTATCGTCCACGCTCATTTTGCAATCCAGCGCAAAAATTTTCCCATCAGTAGTCACCACCAGTGGGTTAATTTCCAGCAAAGCCAAATCATTTTCTTTAAATAAACGGTACAAGCCTTTTAGTATTTTAGTAAATGCGCCAATTTGCTCGCCACTCAAGTCCAATTTAAACGCCAAATTGCGCGCCTGAAAGTCCACCAAACCATTCAGTGGGTCGCACACTTCCTGCAAGATTTTTTCTGGACTGGACTGTGCAATCTCCTCAATATCCATACCGCCGGCACTTGAAGCCACCACGACCACACGTTCCAAACTTCTATCCACCAACATCGATAAATAAAGTTCACGCGCAATTGGCAGCGTTTCTTCAATCAATACCTGATTCACAGGCTGACCATCAGGCGCATTTTGATAGGTGACCAAGGTTTTACCCAACAACTCACTTGCCACGTTTTGCGCTTCTTCGGTAGATTTAACCACCTTGACTCCGCCCGCTTTACCGCGACCGCCTGCATGTACCTGCGCTTTCACCACCCAGGCTAGACTGGCGATTTCGGAGGTCACGGCAGGCGTTTGTTTAGCGACAGAAATGACTTGCCCACGCGGTACGGGAATGCCGTACTTTTGCAACAAGGTTTTGGCTTGATATTCGTGCAAATTCATAAGTTAACGTTCTTATTAAAAGTAACGCCCATTTTCGCGCAATTTGACCAAATGCGCCAGCATTGGCTTGATATTCTATCGCACCCACTCAGGCCGCTAATATGCCAATCTAAACCGATTGATTAATGAAGCATATGCTTCGAGAGAAAAATGCTGCCCTGCGACCCTCTATCTAAAAGGCTCGCAGGGCAGCACTTGGGAAGGCATGTTAAATTTAGCAAAAATGGCGTTATTTTCAGTATGAAAAACCGTGACTAAAGTCTTGATGAATCAATCGCAGCACATTCTGTAATATTCGCTGCGTGTATAATAAGGCTTCTTAAAAAAACTTTAAAATTTATGCGTCTCGTTATTCAAGGCTCGGCCGTTACCCATTCTCATTTAGCGCATATACATCGATTATGCGCC
>PHCL01000259.1 GCA_002842195.1 Betaproteobacteria bacterium HGW-Betaproteobacteria-20
AGGTTGTCTTCACCCATGTTTTCGGTCATCAGGCGCGGATAGATCATGTAGGCATAGTTGCCGAAAAAACCACTAACCACCACCACTAGCAAAAGACTATAAGTGAACGTATGAATGTTGAGGCCAAAGTGAAACCCACTATGCAGCGTAGCTACCACGGTCAGCGCAGTACCTAAATAAATATGCGCTGATAGCCAGCCCTGAGTAGAACCACTGCTGCGATAACGGCGTTTGCGTACGCCGTACCATGCCATCCAAAGCACCATCACGGCAGATAACGTGCCGAGGCCATAACCCAGCCAGCTTCCGCCATAATGACCAACCGCTGGTTCGAATAGCAGATAGGCAGCAAAGGCCAGCAAAATGACCATGACGGCCCATTTGAAATAGCGGTATTTTTTATAGTCGAAAATATTGCTGTGTTGCATCGTATTACTTTCTTTAATTTTCGTCCGGGCCCAGTAAAGCCGCTTCGCTGGAAGTGCCGCCGGCGTAACTTAGAAGCTCTTCTGGATTCACGCGCAATGCCGCGCCCACCGGACACGCGCGTACACACATCGGGCCACCACTAATGTCTTTGCACATATCGCACTTAACCGCCACTTTGGCGCCATCCACAACGGGTAATGATTTTGGCTCAATACCCAGCAGCATCTGCCACAAACTGCGCTCAGGCTGATCATGTATCACCGCCATCTGAATCACGTCATATGGGCAATTCTGCTGGCAGTTGCCACAACCGATGCAACTGTCATCAATATATACCTCGCCATGGGGTGCGCGGTGAATAGCATCCGGCGGGCAATCTTTCATACAGTGAGGATGCTCGCAATGACGGCAAGAAGTGGGCACCCGAATATTAGCAAAAATAGGCCCCGCATCACGATCCAGCCGTGTTGCGCCGCCGTGTGTGTCGGCACATGCCTGCTCACAATGATTACAGCGTACACAAAGTGATTCGTCTATCAGCAGCACATCGGTGGCCTCACCCACACCCTGCTGAATTAAAAAGGAAATGAGATTGGATGGTGTAGATTGACTTCCGCTAACACCACTGTTATCTATAGTTGTCTCCAATTGCTGACGTTTTTCCTGATCCTGCAAGTGCTGGAGATAGCGCGTATCAAGAATGCCGCGAATATCCGGATAGCGGGCAATGATGTCGCGCATGCGTGCAGCTTCGATCAATATTGTCTCTGTTGCTATCGCTGCACGCACGGTACCGTAGCGCGGCTCTCCTGAAACTAGAGACATTTCGCCGACATAGTTGCCGGCGGCAAGATAAAATAACACGACCTCCCTGCCACCTATCGTACGTGAAACGGTCACTGAGCCGCTTTGGATTAAGTGCAGTCCATCGGCTTCATCGCCTTCATGGAACAGTTCTTCGCCGGCGGCATAACGCTTGAGTATCGCGTGGCTTGCTAAGTCATTAAGATCTTCCTCGCTCAACGAAAGGCCGATACAAAGATGTACCGCCGTTTTAATTGCAACCTCATTAAGCATGCGTTGCATAGACTGCACGGAGCCAATGAGCTTTTGCATCACCCGTCTCGGTGATTCAATCAGCACGCATCGGGTACGGGCGCGCACCGTGCCGGGTCTGCGACGGCCAGAAACAAGCGCCATTTCGCCAAAAAACTCGCCGGGCTTAAGCGTTTCATCCGGCACGTCATCATCATCGATCAGAACATCCAGTTCACCCTCAACGATAGAGAAAAAAGTAGTACTGTAATCATTGCGCTTAAAGATCACGTCGCCAGGTTCCGGTAGCAGGATGTTGCTTTCCAGCACTAATTCACGTAACTGTAGCGTATTAAGCATTGCCAGCAACGGCACACTTTTACGAATCTTTTCTAATACGTCATCTATCCCGCGATCATTGCAGAAGTTTGCAAATTTTTCGCGTAACAATGCTGTATCTGCGGGTTCAACGGGATTGCCTAATATATATTCGATGACTTCATAGCCCTGATTAATCCCCTGCTTGATAAGAGGATAACCAGCCAGTGCGCCGATAATATAAAGCCCTGGCACGTTCGATTCGTAATGTGGCGAAAGTAGCGGAAGTGCCGCCAAGTCAGCGGTTTGAAAACCAACACCGAAACTTTCCAGCAAAGGTCGTGAAGGTAGCGCGCCAAGCCGCGCAATTACTCGGTGGCAGGGTATGCGTTCGATACCGGCCAAAGTGCTGACAAACACCGTAATAGGAAATTCACCTTTGCTGTTCGCTTCTATAAATTGCGGTTTTGCTTCCAGTAGCCAGTCCAGCGCGCCTTTCATGCGAGCGTCAGTCAGCTGACTGAGATTGCTGTCCTTACAGTTACTGAAATCTTCAGCACGATTGAGTATGATTACCTGGTTGCGGCCAGTCAACGCCAGTGCATTTTCTACGCCGCTATCGCCGCCGCCAATCACCACAATCGTTTCATCCTGATAAGCCTGTGGATCATCCAGTTGATACTGGATTTGAGGCAGGTCGCCACCTGGAATATCAAGCTTGCGCAAATTACCCTGCACGCCAATCGCTAAAACCACATGTTCTGCCGTTAATTTTGTACCATCAGCTAACGCAACCTCCAGCCATTTTTTGCCGCGCTGTAAACCCACCACCTTAGCTTCATAACGCACATTGATGTGGTGGTCAGCAATCGTTTTTTCCCAGGTTTCCAGCACACTTTCGCGCAACGAGGCCGTAAAGGGCAGCGGACTACGTAATG
>PHCL01000260.1 GCA_002842195.1 Betaproteobacteria bacterium HGW-Betaproteobacteria-20
ATCCCATCTTCAGCAGCCGGTCGCGCTGGTTTCGATACCCGCTGAAAGCCTGAAGATTATCGGTTGAGGCGAGTGAATTGGTATTGACGCGCACGGTAACGCCGCGGGCGATGATCTGACGAAAGACATCGATCGCCTCGTCCGACATCACCAGATAGGGCGACTGTATCACGACACGCTTTTTGGCGCTCAGGACCAACTTTGCCAGCGCCAGTGTCGTCCGTCCGCCGCCATCAAGGAACAACGTATTGTCGTTCTTACCGGGCCTGTCGCTGATGAACTCCACTTTGTCCCAGATCATCTGCCGTGAAAGCAAGGCAAAGGCAGCCGGGACATCCTGGATGGCAGCCCGAACCTCGGGAGCAAAATTTTCCGGCGATTTCGCGTAGTCGTGCAGCTCGCGATAGACCTGCCTGATCTCTTTGTCCTCCACGCGCACGTTTTTCTGCATCAGCCCCCAGCCGTTGTAAAGATCCTCGACCTTGACACTCAGTTTGCTATTCCAGAATCCTTCGAAGCTCGTCTGAATCGACTTGACCGCTTCGCCAAGCAGCAGTATTTCCCTGTCGCGAAAGTTGTACTCGTGATTGTAGTCGAAATACTCGGCAGCCATGTTCCGTCCGCCTGTAATGGCGATATTGCCGTCAACCACGACCGTTTTGTCGTGCATGCGCTGGTTCACGCCGCGGAAATTGGTCAGCAGGTTCATGAGGCGTTTTTGCAGCGGAACGCCAACCGATACCCGCGGATTATAGATGCGAATGTCGATGTTTGGATGCAGGGCAAGCGCAAGAAGCGATTTGTCCGGCGCGTCGATCAGCAGGTCGTCCACGATGACCCGCACACGGACACCGCGGTCCGCCGCCCGCAGCAACGCCTCCGCCGCCAGGATACCGATGTTGTCCGTACTCCAGATAAAGTACTGGACATCGATCGACTTCCTGGCGTTGTCTGCCAGCCACGCCCGCGCCAGTAAAGCCTCCGCACCCGTGTCCAGCACGTAAACGCCGCTCTTTCCCGCATTCGCCGCGATCCGGGCATCGATAAAATCCCTGGGCGTATCATTCGCGGCAAGCGCGATCGACGCGCCTGCGACAAATATCGCAATCCATGCGGCAAGAATGAATTTTACTATTCTTATCATCATGTCAGTACGGGATGGTGATGTTCCGCAATACGAATGAATCAGGCGAAGATTTGACTCTTCGCAGATCGTTAACGATGTTGAGGTATTCAACCATTACCTCTTTTCCTCCGCCGTGACAGGCCTTGCTCTGACTGTAAAGACATCGTTTGCCAGACCTGCTGATTCAATATAACTTCCCCTGGCGGCAAATGCATCGCCTGTATCAAGCGCGCTGTCATAGATTGTAACATCATCAGAAGAAAATATGATTATTCTTCCCCCTTTGGGTTTGGTAAAATTTAAAACCATGTCTTCGTTGGTTACCAGCCACTCATTATATCCGTAGCCCCCTATTTTAACGGAATTCTCTCCGGGTTTTAATGAGACCGCGCTCCCGGCCGGACTATATAACAGATCCGAAACCCATGCCCACGCGGCCCCATCCTTTTCAAAAAGAGTAAGTTCCGTCTGATCTCGGATAGCTTCAAAAGGCATGCCCGCGAACTCAGGTGAATCGATCCTTTTGAACCCCAGGAAAAACACATAGCCCGGCAGTTCTTTGTACAACAATGATTTTACAAAATGAGAATCCACGGACATAATTGATTCAAAAGGAGCAACATTGCGCCGCAGCCAGATCTTTCCATCCATATCGATCTTGAGGTTTTTCGGTTTTTCTAATGGCTTTATTTTTTGCATGCCGATCATATCGACTTTGGCCATTGTTACATGGTTCACGAAATAGATTTCTTTGCCCGTATTGATAAAATAGAAACGGTTGCCTTCCGCATCGTGATAATAACCGTCACTGTAGACCAGTGTCATTGCCGGTGTTTTCTCCTTTTCCTTGAAACCGTATAAGATCGCGTTGTTTTTATCCGTATCAAACACGACCTGGGCCAATTTATTCTGGCTGGCATAATAACCGCTAAAGATAGAATGATCCGGCGGCAATTTCTGCGTCCGGGGCGGTATCAGGGAAGCTTTCTCCTTTTCAGGAATGAGCTTTTTCTCCACCAGCACGGCATCGATCATATCGAGCGCTATGTTCATCGCACCGCTTTCCCTTCCTGCCGCGATGACAGCAACGGATATCCTCTTTTCAGGCACCGTGAAAACCATCGAAGAATAATTTCCCGTGCCGCCGCTCTTGCCCAATACCTGAATCCCGGCCGCATCATACCGCGGAAGGCCCGTCAAGTCCCAGCCCAATCCAAATGAAAGCTCAGGATTTTTTAATTTGCCGGCAAATGCCGAAGGCTGAGCTTTCCTCATCTCGGCAAGAGACGCTTTCTTTAAAAGTTTGTTTTCAGCCGAAAAGGAATCTACAAAACGGCAAAGATCAACGGCTGTTGCTGATAACCCGCCCGCGCCCAGGACAGAGAGGGTTTCCACGGGATGAATTCTTCCTTTGGAATCGTAATACAACGCAACAGGTTTGCCCTTGATTTCCCCGACGCCTGTGCCGGTGTCTTTCAGACCCAGCCGTTTAAATATTCTTTTGTGAAGAAAGTCGATGTATTTTCCCCCGCTCATCCGCTCCACGATCATTTCCGCCAGTGTAAAGCCGTCATTGCAATAAACGGTCATG
>PHCL01000261.1 GCA_002842195.1 Betaproteobacteria bacterium HGW-Betaproteobacteria-20
CCCACAGTCGCCATAATCAGCGGATTACCTTCAAGCAACTGCAAGTTATAGGCAATGTTGCCTGCAGTACCGCCAAACTCACGACGCATTTCCGGCACATAAAAAGCCACGCTAAGCGCGTGAATTTTATCGGGCAGAATATGATTTTTGAATTGATCCTGAAACACCATAATGGTGTCGAAAGCCAGTGAACCGCAAATAAGTGTGTGCATAAAAATAACAGCTGATTTTAAAGCGTCTATTATCCTAGGTATCGGCTTGTAACGGCAAGCGAATTTAGCTTATAGCTGATTCCAAAAATAACGTCATGATCTGCCAAGCTAATTGGTTGCTAGGAGCGATGTTTTTGTCGCGATTGCACCATTGCTTCGCGACGGGGGCGTCGCTCCTAGCAAAAACAATATGTGACTGTCATTATTTATGGGCTAGCTATAGCAAGTAGCCTCGATATAACGCAGTGGAATCGAGGATAAACGAAGTCTCCAATCCCTCGATTCCGTTACACTTTATCGAGGCTACGCTTGCTCTACGCTTGCTGGCGCATAGTACAATAAATTAACCTAAGCTTACTTGGGTTAGGTTAACTTAGATTGACCTTAGCTGGCCTTAACTAAAACTGCATAAATCTCATCTTTAAGATGTAGCTTATCTTTCTTTAGCGCTTCAATCTCATCATGGGTACCCGCTTCAATATGCGCCTCCATGTTTTTAATTTTTTGATCAATCGCATTATGGCGATCAAATAAATGTGTGAAGTGTAAATCCGCGTGCTTGAGTTGCGTGATTAAATCGCGATATTCTGGAAACATTTTAAAGCCTTTAAAAGTGATTGTTTGACCTGCTTATTCTACATTTTTACAGCAGGTTACCATCTTAATTCATTGTCTGGAAATTGGAGTCCGCTATACATCCTAATTGACGCTTTATAAGCCGTCAATTAGGATGCCTATTTAAAATATAAAAATAAAGTATCTAATAAAATCATTGTGTTAATGATGCCCGACTACCTCACCCGCCTTGAGTTTGTATTTAGTGCCGCAGTAAGGGCAAGCTACATGCCCGGTTTCTACAATATCTAAAAACACGCGTGGGTGCGATGACCAAAGCGCTACCTTGTCAGTTGGGCAGTGTAGCGGCAGGTCTTTTGCCGTGATTTCGATTTCTTTTGTGTCAGTCATCATTAGTGCGTCTTTATTTTGGAAATAAGCGGAAATTTACTGGGGTCGCGCACCGATTCAACCGACAAATCAATATCTAAGCTAGGCCAGTAAAGGTGATTTTCGCCAGGGCGCACAACGTGAGTGATTTGCGCAATGGTGGCTTCTTTAAACCATGGAAAATCTGCATAAGCCAAGAATAACTCTTCATCTTCTACGAGCAACCAAAAACCTTGGTTTGAAACCAATGAGACTTCAACTACTGAAGGATTAACCCCCAAAATGCCACTACCCGAAGTGTGATTGCCAAGCATTTAGAATTTCCTCACGATGTTGTTTAACCAATGATAACGCTTCGTTTACTTGTTTGCTATTTAAACCTTGGCTCATGGCTAATTCAATATTGGGCTCAAGCCAAAATTTAGCTTCACCATCTGTATGCGCAACATGAATATGAATGCGTGACTCTTCTCGTGAAAAGAAAAAGAAGCGAAAAGAACCTTCACGAAACACCGTTGGCGCCATTTTTAAACCAGCGTTAACCAATCTGCATGTTTTGCTGATTTACCAGTTACCGCGTCAAAGTACATTTTTTGTAATTGTTTGGTAATTGGACCGGCGGTACCCGTACCAATATTACGGCGATCCAGTTCGCGAATTGGCGTGACTTCTGCCGCAGTACCAGTGAAGAAAGCTTCGTCAGCCGAATAAACTTCATCGCGGGTGATGCGTTTTTCAATCACGGTCAGGCCGATTTCAGCGGCTAGCTGAACAATGGTGTCACGCGTAATGCCTTCCAGTGCGCTGGTGAGGTCTGGCGTGTAGAGTTTGCCATTGCGAACAATAAATATATTTTCGCCTGAGCCTTCTGCTACAAAACCGTCTACGTCCAGTAGCAGTGCTTCATCGTAGCCATCTTGCGCAGCTTCCTGATGCGCTAAAATACTGTTCATGTAGTTGCCATTGGCTTTGGCTTTACACATGGTGATGTTTACGTGGTGACGCGCAAATGACGATGTTTTTACGCGAATGCCGTTGTCCAGCGCGTCCTGACCCATATAAGCGCCCCATTTCCATGCGGCTACAATCACGTGCGTTGATAGCGTTTTGGCAGAAATTCCCATGGCTTCAGCACCATAAAATGCCATTGGGCGCATGTAGGCTGATTCTAAGTTATTTTCACGCACGGCCGCTTTTTGCGCTTCTATCAGCGTTTCTTTGCTAAAAGGCATTTTCATGCCGAGGATGTGCGCGCTGTTAAACAGGCGGTTGGTATGCTCTTTTAAGCGGAAAATGGCCGTACCTTTATCAGTTTTGTAGGCGCGTACACCTTCAAACACGCCCATGCCGTAGTGCAAAGTATGTGTAAGTACGTGCGTTGTGGCATCGCGCCAGTTAACCATCACGCCGTCGTACCAAATTACGCCGTCGCGGTCTGCCATTGAGCTTGGAATTGCCATGTTGCTGCCTTTTGAACGAATATGTAAAGGCATTATTGTAAACTAAAGGGCGGATGACTGGTCGCATGTTAAAATCAAAAATGTATTAAATAGCG
>PHCL01000262.1 GCA_002842195.1 Betaproteobacteria bacterium HGW-Betaproteobacteria-20
AGCCTAGATACCAAATTCAACTAGATACCAAATTGAAATAGCATAATTTTGGCGCGATGAAAAAGCCCTCGACTCAGGTCAGAGTTCGGGGATTTTTTTACTGAAATTCTGGCATTTAGCGCATATTTATTTCAGCATTGCTATACCATTCAGTTGTGCTAGGAAACAGGCATACATCTGGGTAAAATCAGATGCCTTCCAAATCGATGCTCTGTGCGCCTTATATATCAAGGCTCACAGGGTATTATTTTTCTCTCGAGCATTTTTAGGTTGTGTTTATATTGATTTTTGTGAAGGCGTTTTTGGGGCAGAATAAGCATCGTGCGTCAGATTTAACAATGCACTTTACGGTGCGAGTTAATTTGCGTTTTTTATTGCCACTTTCTTACAGCATAATACTCATAACTTATTCAAAATAAACGCCCACTCTTTAGGGTCAATCGGTGTAATCGACAAGCGGTTGCCACGTTGCAATATGCGCATATTCGTTAATTCTGGGTATTCGCGCAACTCTTTTAGGCTAAGCAGACGTGTTTTGCGCACGAGTTTTACATCTACATTTAACCAGCGCGGATTTTCCGGGGTGGCTTTTTCATCGTAATATTGATGACCTTGAATAAACTGCAATCGGTCCGGATAGGCTAACTTACTCACCTCGGCAATGCCAGCAATACCAGGTACAGCGCAATTTGAGTGATAAAAAAACACGCCATCACCAACCTTCATTTGATCGCGCATAAAATTACGCGCTTGATAATTGCGCACACCGTACCAATCCACGGTTTGGTCTGGCATTGCCACTAAATCATCAACGGACACATCGGTAGGCTCGGATTTCATTAGCCAGTAACGCATTTTATCTCACAAAAATCAGTATTGATTCAGAATTGGAATAAGGGGAAGTTCTCCACGGATATAGCCTAAGCCAGCATCCTGAACCAAAAAGGCTCAAGTGGTAACAGCCTAGAGCGCATTAGGTACACCCGCCAAGAGCTTCTTAAAAGAACACTCAATTTAGAGCGCGCACACAACACTCGAATGACCAAAACCGATGCTATAAACTAGTTCAAGGAATTATTAGCTTAAACCGCACCGCAGAGAACAAACTTTGAAACTTTTTATTTTAAATACTGGAAGTTTGCGCATTTTAAAACGCTAAACTGTTTGAATGATTTTACGCTAAAAACCGAGATATTTTTATGATGTTTAGAATTTTTTAAGGGAAAATCTATAAATTCAAGTTTCTACCCGGAAATTGAATTTTTAGAGGTGCCCTTAACTAAAACAGCACCTTGGTACCACATGCGTTATCAATCTGGTCTTGCATTTGAATAATTCGACGCTTGATGTCGCCTACGTCTACATTGCCGCTTTTGGTATTCAGCAACTCGTGCGATAAATTAAGTGCCGCCATAATGGCAATACGCTCCACGCCAATAATTTTGCCGCTATCGCGAATATCACGCATTTTTTTATCTAGAAAATTGACCGCATTAATTAAACCGGGACGCTCTTCATCACTGCAAGCCACCGTAAACTCGCGCCCCATAATATTGACATCCACCCCTTTATTTTGGCTCATTATTTTCTACTCAAAGTCATTATTCAAGGCTGTATTTAGTAGGCAGCTACGCATCGGCATTAAGGCATACTCTCGATTAAGGTTTCAACACGCGCACTTGCCTCTGCCATTTTGGCCTTTAATAAAGCAGATTCACTTTGCGTGACCGTTAAATCGCCACGAAGCTGCGCATTTTCGGTGCGCAGGCCTTCATACAGCGTAATCAAGTGAGATAGCTTTTCTTCTAAGGCTGTTAAGTCTTCATCCATGCCTCCACTATAATTGAAAAAATTGATTATAGTCAATAGCTAACGTGTAATTTTCAAAGTATTACAATATGTTATCAGCGCAACTCAACCTTTAGGCTGCTCTTTTTAAGATGTCTGAAAGATATTCTTTGAAAATATTTTTTGCCGGTTTAAAAATAAACGTTATAATCCAAAACTTGTTGTTAGGTGCCGAGTTTGTTTTCTACAAACAAGGTGAAACTGGGAAATAGGTGCGTTTTTGTTTTAATTAAAAACATCAACAATCCCTATGCTGCCCCCGCAACGGTAAGTGAGCTTTTGATTTATTCAAACGGTTTTGCAATATGCCACTGAGTTAAACCTTAGAAAAAGGTGAAATTTGGGAAGGCGCAAAACACTGGCTAAAAACCCAAATACCAGGTTAAAAAAACCTAAGTATTTTGGTTAAACCCAGCGCCCACAAGCCCGGAGACCGGCCTAAAAACAACGCCTTATATTAAGGCACGCTAGGAAATACCGCGGGGTGACGGTAAACAAAGGCTGCGTTTTTGGGTTGTTCGGTCGACTGCGCTTTCTTTTTTATTTCAATTCCTCTGTGTTCCCTAGTTCTATCAACCTGCATGCGGGGTCGCATGTAATTAGGGAATATATAATGAAAAAATTCAGAATTAAACTTATGTCTGCCAGCTTAGTCAGCCTGGCGTTTACCTCACCTGTTTTTGCTGCAGAAACTATTAACTTGAATGATGTTGTTGTAACGGCATCTCGTGTCCCGCAAACGCGCGAAAGCGTCATTGCTGACGTCAGCGTGATTGATGCCGAAGAAATTCAGCGTGCCGGGCAATCAACACTTGTAGAGTTATTAGCTGTTCAATCTGGTATAGAAATATCCAGCAGCGGCGG
>PHCL01000263.1 GCA_002842195.1 Betaproteobacteria bacterium HGW-Betaproteobacteria-20
TAAAATCCTGCCTATTATTACCCAAGCCCTAACGCAAGCTGATTTGCGGCCAGCCATGTTGCTCTGCAAATGCAGTTAATGTTGCATCGGCATCCACCGCTACCGGATCCGTCACCAATTTCATCAGCGGCAAATCGTTGTGTGAGTCGCTGTAAAAATAGCTGGTTTCAAAATCTGACAACTGTTGACCACGCGCTTCTAACCATTGGTTGATCCGAATCACTTTGCCTTCTTTGTAAGTAGGTACGCCTGTCACACTGCCAGTGTACTCGCCATTTACCATTTCCGGCTCGCTACCAATCAGGTGCTCAATACCATAAGCCGTCGCAATAGGTTTAGTTACAAAGCTATTTGTTGCGGTAATCACCACGCACAAATCACCTGCCTGTTTATGCCTATCTACTAAATCCTGCGCTTTTTTTGTCATCATCGGGCGGATAACTTTATCCATGTATTTCAAATGAAGTTCATCCAGAAACTTTTTGGGGTGCTGTGAAAGTGGTTTTAGCTGGAACTTTAAAAATTCTGTAATATTTAAACAACCGTTTTTATAATCTGAGTAAAACTGTTCATTACGCGCATGATGGGTTTTTTCATCGAGTAAGCCTTCACTAATCAGAAATAAGCTCCAGTTATAATCGCTATCACCTGCCAGCAATGTATTATCTAAATCGAATAAGGCAAGGTTTTGTTTCATTGTTATGGTCATTATCTAAAAGGTCTTTATCTAAAAATTTTATCTAATTAAATTTCTTTATTGCTGGCAGATAATACCAAAAACACACCCACCAATATCACGCCAAGTGCAATAAATTCAGTTGTTGTTACGTGTTCATTTGCAAGCCAAATACCTAGAGCAAACGCCACCATAGGATTTACAAATGTATTGCTGCTAGCCACTAGCGGGCGGACAGTTTTAAGTAAATATTGATAAGCACTATAAGCAACCAAAGAGCCTAGCAATACTAAAAACAACATGGCGCCCCAGGATTTTTGGCTAATGTTTTGTGGCCAGGTTTCACCCTGTAATGCGCTCATCGCTAACAACGCCAGTCCGCCAGCCAGCATTTGTACGGCACTAGCCATTAACCCGCTGGGCATATCCAGGTGTTTACTCCATACCGAGCCGAACGACCAGCTTGCGGCGGCAAAAATCAGCAATAACGCACTGGTTAAATCGCCATGCCCGGCATTGCCATTAAAAGTCCCGCCTACATTTAACAGCACAATACCAACTAGGCCAACAGCAATCCCCAGCCATTCATTAGTAGTGATTTTGTGTCCCCAGATAGATGAAAAAATCGCCATCCAAATAGGCGCAGTAGCAATGGATAGCGCCGCCACGCTGGAAGATACCGTTTGCTGCACATAACACACGGTGCCATTACCCAGTGCCGGCAACAAAATGCCGACAATAGTTGCCCCTATCCACTGCTGTTTGGTAGGGTTAGGCGCACTTAAAAAACGCATCACGCAATATAAAATTGCCCCGGCAACTGTAAAGCGCACCCCTGCCATAAGAAAAGGCGGGAAGCTTTCTATACCGAAACGAATGGCGAGGTAAGTTGAACCCCAAATAAAGTAGGTACAAAACAACGCCAAAATTATGAATAGAGTCTGGTTTTTGCGGGTCATCAGGCAGTTTGAGATAGCTTGGCTCAAAAGCTGATTCTACCTGATTCGCCAGTAGATTAGGATTGAGAGATTGAAAGTAGCTCGGTAGTGCTTACAAAATGTTGTTATTTGCATAGAAAAATGAGTCAGCCGCAGGTGTAATGGGATGTGCAAGCAGCCACTTGCACATCTTTGCTAAAGCTCACCTGCCCTGGTCAACATCGATTAACACTCTTAATACTAAACTAACAAAAACGTACGAGCAAAAAACACTGCCCTGACAGCCAGTATCGGCAAGGCTTGCAGCCATGCGACACCGAAGCTCGGTAAATAAAGCGGCTATATCTGCGTTCGCTCTATGCCTACGCTCTATACTTTCGCTCTAAACCTGCGGATGCGCGCGCTCAGATTTGGACTGAATTTTATTAAGCGCATTCAAATATGCCTTTACCGAGGCAATTACAATATCGGTATCCGCACCCTGCCCGTTTACAATACGACCGCCTTTCGCCAAGCGCACCGTGACTTCACCCTGCGCATCGGTACCGCTGGTAATGTTGTTTACCGAATACAATTGTAATTCTGCACCGCTATTCACCATTTTTTCAATCGCTTTGAAAGCTGCATCTACCGGGCCGCCACCATCTGCTTCCGCGCGTTTTTCAATGCCATTTTCTGATACGGTAATAATCGCATGCGGCACTTCGCCAGTAATTGAAGCGACTTGCAAATACACAAGTTTGAAGCATTCTGCGGCTTCAGAAATAAATTCATCGCTCACTAAAGCATGTAAGTCTTCATCAAAAATCTCGGATTTTTTGTCAGCCAAGTTTTTAAATCGGGCAAATGCCGCATTTAACAAATCTTCGGACTCAAGCTCGATGCCTAATTCTTTCAAGCGTGTTCTGAATGCATTACGGCCGGATAATTTACCCAAAGTTAATTTATTGGCGTTCCAGCCCACATCTTCAGCCCGCATGATTTCGTAAGTCTCACGGTGCTTTAACACACCATCCTGGTGGATGCCGCTGCTGTGTGAGAACGCGTTCGCGCCCACGATCGCCTTGTTGGGCTGAACGTGTATGCCGGTGATG
>PHCL01000264.1 GCA_002842195.1 Betaproteobacteria bacterium HGW-Betaproteobacteria-20
GATTTATAAGCAGCTTTTGCTGCAGCACCATATTGCGGTGTGCTAGCCGCATCAAATCCATCGCGCACCTTGCCGCCTCGGCGCGGTGCTTGACGGTATTGCGGTTCATCTTTATTGCCTTTTGGGGTCGTGCGCGTATCAATGCCTGCTGGTCTAGCCTGGCGCTCAGGCCGATTAGCTGGTTGATTATAGGAACGCTCAGGTGTGCGTTCACTTGGTCTAGGTTTAGAAGGCCGATATTCAGCAGGCCTAACATCCGCTGAGATAATTCCAGCAGAATCTGCTTCTGAACGCACGTTTTCATCACCGTGCAACTTACCGTCAAAACGATGGTTACGCTGTCTGGTTGCATTGGCAGGCGTAACCGCCTTAGCTGAATAATCACTACTTTCCGGTTGGGCATCGCCCCTTGTCGGCACCACCACTTTTGGCGGAGGAACGGAACGGTCGCGCTTAGTGGTATCCGTGCGGCGCACAGGCGGCTTGCTTGCCTTAACTTGCGTGTCGTCAGATTTTTTATTGAGTTTAATCGTTGTCAAAATAGTCTATTCATTTAATTTGTAAGGCTATTTTAACAAAATAAAGAGATTAGTTTCTATTTATTAAATATAAACACTTGATGTTGGGTTGTAACATTTTGTGCAACAATCCAAATCGAGGGTGTAAATAATTTTGAGATTGTTTTAGATAGTTTAGTTTTACAACAATTTTGTTTCATGCCATGGAAAATTTACATGCATTCGAATATCGTCGAACATGATCTGTCCAATACTAAGCTAGTACTTTGATGCGATAATATCCCATGATTTCTGTGCATAACCCAACTTCTGCTTTACTTGCCTCGAACGGGAGCGATGTTTCCTCATGGATTGAATCTTCAGCGAAGGGTTTCTCGCCTACCGAAGTCGAGTTGATTCGACATGCCTGCGACTTGGCTGCTCCACTCTATGCCGGTCACGCCGAACTGACGGGCGCACCGCTATTGCAGCATGCCCTAGGCGCTGCGACCATCCTCATCAACATGAACATGGATGTCGAAACGATTGCAGCCACCATCTTGCATGCGGTGCCGGAGTATCTAAACGACTGGCAGGCAACGCTGGAAACTCGTTTCGGCGCCAATATTGCCGGTTTGGTCGAAGGCATTTCACGCATGGAGCAAATCCAGGAGTTCAGCGAGACCGAAGGCCTGCACGAGCTTGACCGGAAAAATAACGACCATGTGCAGCAGATAGAAAGTCTGCGCAAAATGCTGCTGGCCATGGTGCAGGATATCCGCGTGGTGCTGATCAAGCTTGCCGAGCGCACTCAGACCATGCGCCGCTTGTCGGGAGCAACCTCGGACCAGCAGAAGCGGATTGCGCAGGAAAGCCAAGGAATCTTCGCTCCGCTGGCCAACCGCCTTGGCGTGTGGCAGATTAAATGGGAGTTGGAAGACCTTTCGCTGCGCTACCTGGAACCTCAGCTCTACAAGGAAGTCGCAAAAATGCTGGACGAGCGCCGCATCGACCGGGAACAATATATCATTGACGTCGTGACCCAGCTAAAATACGAGTTGGGCCAAGTTGGCATTAAGGGAGATGTGAGTGGACGGCCCAAGCATATTTACAGCATCATCAAGAAGATGAAGAGCAAGCACCTGGATTTCAGCGAACTCTATGATGTGCGTGCAGTGCGGATTCTGGTCGATGACATCAAGGACTGCTATGCAGTACTCGGTCTAATTCACAACCTATGGCAGCCCATTCCCGGTGAATTCGACGACTATATCGCACGCCCCAAGAGCAACAATTACCGTTCGCTACATACCGCCGTCAGTGGACCGCGCGGCTTAGCGCTGGAAGTTCAGATACGCACCTTCGAGATGCACCAGCATTCTGAACTGGGGGTTGCGGCACACTGGCGCTATAAGGAAGGCGGCAAGTCTGACGCCAAGTTCGACGAGAAAATCGCTTGGTTGCGCCAGATACTGGCATGGAAGGACGAAGTCTCCGACAGTGGTGACCTACTGGAACAATTCAAGAGCGAGCTGCTCCAGGACAAGGTCTATGTGCTTACACCGCAGGGTAAGGTCATTGATCTGCCCAAGGGTGCCACCCCAATAGATTTCGCCTACACCCTGCATACCGATCTGGGGCACCGCACACGCGGCGCCAAGGTGAATGGCAGCATCGTGCCACTCAACACCAAGCTGAAAAATGGCCAGCGAGTGGAAATCCTGACTTCAAAACATGGCTCGCCCAGCCGCGACTGGTTAAATACCACGCTTGGTTATCTGCAAAGCCCGAGCGCTCGCGCCAAGGTCAGGCACTGGTTTAAATACCAGCATTTCGATGAAAATGTTGCACATGGTCGGGCGAGACTGGATCGCGAGTTGCACCGAGCCGGCGTAGGTGCCGTGAATCAGGAAAAAATCGCGCAGAAACTGCATTTTCAGAAACTTGAAGATTTTTTGGCCGCCATTGGGCGCGGGGATGTCAGCGAGCATCAAATCGTCCTCGCCATTCAGGAAGAGGCGGTACCCAGACCAGAAAGAGCCGACCGACCACCTACCCCTAGACGCATCATCGCTCTGAAATCTCAGACCGGGGTCTTGGTCGAAGGCATCGGCAACCTGCAAACTAGCACCGCTAAATGCTGCAAACCTATGCCACAGGATGCGATTGTCGGCTACCTCACACGCGACCACGGGGTGACTATCCATCG
>PHCL01000265.1 GCA_002842195.1 Betaproteobacteria bacterium HGW-Betaproteobacteria-20
CGCACTTTAGCATTTCTGCCGTGGTTGATATTGCCGATGGTGAGCTGGCTAAAGGCCGGCAACCGCAATGGCGAAAATTCTCGATTACCGGACCTGAACTGGTTGCCATTTACACGCCTGATAAAAAAAATAAAACCGACTACATGTTCGCCATGGTGGAAAGCAACAGCGCTTACCGCTACCCAAAACTATATGACGATTACAAGCTGCACCGCAATGAAGTGATTAAAGCCGGTAAACCGCTGGCTAGCTTATATGCGGATAGCGTTAAAAATAAAGCGGTGGTTGATCGCTTTATTAAACGTAGCAAACGCCCGGAAGGTGATTTTTTGTTTGTACCAATCAGCTCAGAACTAGCGGCAATGTCCGTTGTTGTAGATGCTAAAACAGGCGATTTTATTGAAATAATCGATGCCATCAGCGAAACCTCAATAGAATAAAACAATCAATTGGAGACAGTCTGAGCCTAATTGATTCTTGACTTTAATTATTCCTTACATTAAAGTAAGATTATTCAAAAATTGAAAGGAATATCATGTCAACCGCGACACTCACATCTAAAGGGCAAATCACCATTCCTGCTACTGTTCGTGCGTCCATGAGCCTTGAGAGTGGTAGCAGGGTTGAGTTTGTAGAGTCAGGTAAGGGTCAATTTTTAATGATTGCCGCTACCAGCCCAGTACAAAATCTAAAAGGTTTGCTACGCATACCAAACGCGCCCGTTACAATAGAGAAAATGAACCAAATGATTGCATCGCGTGGCGCAACTAGCGGTGCAAATAAATGATTGGCTTAGACACTAACATCATCGTACGTTATATCGCGCAGGACGATACAGTGCAATCACCGAAAGCAACTAAGTTAGTAGAGGCATTATCCAATGAAAATCCAGGTTTCATTACGCTGGTTTCAACGGTTGAACTGGTGTGGGTGATGCAGGGCTGTTATCAGGCTAACAAAGAAGAAACCGTGACAATACTACAGTCACTTTTACATACTCGAGAGTTTGTTATCGAAAATGCAGAGGTTGTTGCAAAAGCCTTATCTGCGTATGTTGCCTCAAACGCAGATTTTGCTGATTGTCTCATTGAGCGTTCTGCCAATCATGCCAAATGTACTTGCACCAAAACGTTTGACAGCAATGCATCTAAAATGGCAGGCATGCTATTAGTTACATAGCAATTTCAGCACTTCAGGCTGACTAAACAGACTATATGCGCACTGCAACACTCTCGCTACAAATCAAATACCTGATGCTTGTTAAGCGCTTGTGTAATCAGCGTTAAGTGGTTTTCGGCAATTTCCTGCATAATGCTTTCGCCTTCACCCGGCTTTAAATGGGTAATATAAACTGCAACATTATCAAGGGTTAACTTGCCCAGCTCCGCCGCCAGCAAGGATGGACACAGGTGTTTAGAGAGCTTTGCAAGTTCACACTCACTATTACTGTATGCGGTTTCTATAATTAAATATTTAAGATTGCTGATTTTATTCACTGCTTGCCACAGCGCATCGCAGCTAGTGGTGTCACCCGTAAACACCAGACTGGCTGCACCGCTATCAACCTGATAACCCACAGCCGGCACCACATGATTAGCCGGCAATGATGTGATTTTGCGGCCTTTGATGGTGCGTGTTTCACCTAATTTCACTTCGTCATATTGCAAAAATGGCTGGGTAGCATCTGGAATCGTATTAAAATCCGGCCATATTTTCCAATTAAAAATATGCGTGCGTAAGATGCGTATTGTTTCAGCACTGGCATGCACCGTAACAGGCTCCGCGCGTAACCCCATGACAGTATCAAGCAAAAATGGAATGAAAACAATATGGTCTAAATGCGAGTGGGTGATAAAAATATGCTCAATGGCCAGTAATTCATCCATAGATAAATCGCCCACACCAGTGCCGGCATCAATCAAAATGTCGTTGTCCACCAGCATAGAGGTGGTACGTAACTCGCCACCTATACCGCCACTACAACCTAGAATTTTTATCTGCATGATTTTTTACAATCGTTAGTTATTGGTGCAATACCCTTTGGCAAACAGGCCTGCTCTTGTATGCTCGTTCATCGATGTTAATACTAGCACTAAGCTATTCATTGGTAATTTTTAACCTTACACAATTTAATATTAATTTAATGCGCCAGTTTTAATGGCAGGCTTTGGTCCGCAGCCTCAATACAATGCTATGATTTCATACACTTTATAACAGCATATCGTATATCTTATTTTTTTAATAGCAACGTTCTACCTACCAAACAATACTTTACATTCTCAACACAAAATGACAGCGCCCATGAACTACAAATCACCTTTAGAGTTAGCTTCCCAAAACAGCGAAAAAATAAATGCCAGCATCATTTGGCTTCACGGCTTAGGTGCGGATGGGCATGATTTTGAGCCTATCGTGCAGAAGTTAAACTTGCCTAATGTGCGATTTATTTTGCCGCATGCGCCAGCCATCGCCGTTACCCGCAATAATGGCTACGTTATGCCGGCCTGGTATGATTTACATGGCATAGCGAATAACAAAACCGGCCATAGCCTTGAGGATGAAGCCGGCATTAAGGCCAGTCAGAACTACATTAACACATTGATTAAAAATGAAATAAACCGCGGCATTACAAGCGAGCGTATTGTTATCGCCGGTTTTTCACAGGGCGGCGCAATTGCGCTACATACGGCTTTGCGCTATCCGC
>PHCL01000266.1 GCA_002842195.1 Betaproteobacteria bacterium HGW-Betaproteobacteria-20
TGTTTGGCTATGTGCCAATTTGTTTATGCGTCAACAATAGTCTGGTAGATTCGTCTAATTTCTGCGCCAGCATTTGTATGCGCTCATCAACACTTTGAATCGCGACTTCTGCCCGTACATTCACTTCATGGTCAATTTCGGCATCCAGTCTATCGCGTGCATTTTGACGATTCTGCGACATCATGATAATCGGTGCCTGTACTGCGGCCAACATGGAAAGTACCAAATTTAGAAAAACATAAGGGTAGGGGTCAAATGCTTTATGCCTGGGTCCCAGTATCTCGGTATTCAAAAATGCCCACATGAGCAAGCTTGCTAAAAAAAGCAGGATAAAAGACCATGAACCTGCCATTTTAGCAACGCCATCTGCCGCTCGTTGGCCAAAGGTTCGCTGCTCAACATATTCTTCGTTAACATCACGCACACTATCCATGGGTTGAAGCATTGCGGCAATGCCTTCGCGTTCGGCTATGGACAGCTCGTCCCAGATTTTTTTAGAAAGTATTTCTACTGATTTTTCCATGGTTATCCTATTTATTAGAATTTAATTGTTGCGGTTTTAACATCAATATCCTGCTTTTTTCCGGCACGTTGAGGAAAAATCAGAATACAGGCGATCATGATTAAGAGCAGTGTAGCAGAGGCACCATAGCGACTTAATGCAAGCCCGCCATCGCTGACAGGTTTATCGAGAAAGTCACCCACCACTGCACCGAGCGGACGAGTGAGAATAAATGCTGTCCAGAAAAGTAGTGTTTTAGATAGGTTTGTCCAAAAATAAGCGGCGACGACAGCCAGTAAAAGCACGCTAAATATAATGGCAGCGCCCGCGTAGCCTAATCCTGCGGTATCTGCTGTCCAGTCTCCCAAGGCAGTACCCAGGGTTTGCGAAAACATAATCGTCATCCAATAAAACATTTCTGTTTTGGCTGAGCTCACCGTATTGACCGAAACAGAACCTAGCGTTTTATACCAAATGGCCAAACAAGCTAAAAGCAGCGCCAATAAAAGTGCAGAACCGCCAGTATAACCAATGCCAAGTGAGCGGGTTGCAAAGTCCGCCAGCGTTGTACCCACGGTAGTGGTGGCGATGATGGTTGCCCAATACAAAAATGGATGAAACTGTCTGGCTTTAATCTGCGCGAAAACGGCCACTAAAAAGAGAGCCGCAAAAATAAATGTACTCACAAGGTAACCAAGGTTCATCGACATGGACATCGCGTCACCCGCCGTTTCACCGAGTGTGGTGGCGAAAATTTTAATCACCCAAAAAATTAAGGTCAGTGCCGGCACTTTGCTTAAAGTCTGTTTGTTTGTCTGGTTCATTGG
Source organism: Betaproteobacteria bacterium HGW-Betaproteobacteria-20 (assembly GCA_002842195.1). Classification (GTDB taxonomy): domain Bacteria; phylum Pseudomonadota; class Gammaproteobacteria; order Burkholderiales; family Methylophilaceae; genus Methylotenera. The sequence continues at coordinate 1,330 of PHCL01000266.1, forward strand.
ATTAGTCTTTTAAAATAGAGGTTGCCGATAAAATACAGATTTTATGCTCAATTTGACAGGCAATCATTTGCACTGCCCTGCGAGCCTTTATTTACAAGGCTCGCAGGGCAGTGTTTTTCGCTCGATGATTTCTGCTCGCTTATACATCAAAAATTTCACCTGATAATGCCGATTTTATGCACTTAAGGATTTAAATTTTCTGACTCTTTCAATGCACCCATCTTAAATGCACGACTAGCCGTTTGATAATAGGCAATGGCTTCATTGAGTAAAGTTTCATTCATGCTGGTGGGGGTGGATTCCATCGTGACAGCATCCACCTGATAAGCTTCTGCTTTTTGCTTGGGCGACAACACAATCAAAGTGTCATTTTTGTAATAACCTAATTCCTGATAATTACTGATAAAAGCGCGTGGCGCAATTTGTGTTTCTGTTTTCTCAAACAAGGTTTGTCCAAAAAAATGATGACCTCCCTTGGCACCCAACAAATCCAGAATGGTAGGCGTAATATCAATCTGGCTGGCCATGCGTGTGTAATGTCCGGCAGGGAGCATATCTGGTGCATAGAAAAACAGCGGGATGTGATATTTAGCCACGGGCAACTTGGTTTTGCCTGCAGCGGAAGAGCAGTGGTCTGCCACAATGATAAATAACGTATCTTTAAACCAGGGCTTGGTTTTCGCATTTTCAATCAATTGCCCAATCGCGTAATCGGTATATTTCACAGCCCCTGCACGATTGCCTTGCGGCAAATCAATTTTACCTTCCGGAAAGGTATACGGGCGGTGGTTACTGGTAGTCATAATGTGGGCAAAGAATGGTTTTTGGCTGCTTGCGACGGCATCAAACTGGCTGATGGAATTGTTAAACAGGCTCTCGTCATCCACGCCCCATACGTTTTCGGCCTGAATGGTGCTTGCATCAAAGTCGGTGCGGTCAATGACATGGTAATCATTGCCTCTAAAATAGGCGTTCATGTTGTCAAACACACCGTATCCGCCGTAAATAAAGAACGTGTGAAAGTTTTGTGCTTCCAAAAACTCACCTACGGTAGCTAAATGTTCATTATCCGGGCGGTGTACGATCGCTTGCCCCGGGATGGGCGGTGTACCAAGCGAAAGCGCATCCAAGCCACGTACAGTACGCGTACCGGTGGCAAAAATTCTGTCGAATACTAAACTTTCTTTTGCTAATTTATCCAGATAAGGCGTTAAATTTTCTTTATTGCCATACGTGCCTAAATAATCGGCAGATAAACTCTCAACTGAAACCAAAATCACATTTTTAGGGCGTCGCTTAAACGGGCCAATTTCTGGTACGGCGTTTATATCCACTTTCACTCCCGATGCCTGCGATAATGGCTGGCG
>PHCL01000267.1 GCA_002842195.1 Betaproteobacteria bacterium HGW-Betaproteobacteria-20
AAAAATCGGCCTGCCAAAAGAATTTTTTGCGGAAGGTTTAGATGCCAAAGTAAGTAAAGTTATTGAAAGCGCCATCGCAGAATATAAAAAACTCGGCGCAGTAATGGTAGAAATCTCTCTGCCAAACACAGGGTTATCAATTCCTGTTTATTATGTTTTAGCGCCGGCAGAAGCCTCAAGTAATTTATCCCGCTATGACGGGGTACGCTATGGACACCGTGCCGCTGAATATACCGACCTGATGGACATGTATAACAAGAGCCGCGCAGAAGGTTTTGGTGCTGAAGTCAAACGCCGCATTTTAATCGGCACCTATGTACTAAGCGCCGGTTATTACGATGCCTATTATTTGAAAGCGCAACAAATCCGCCGTTTAATTGCGCAGGATTTTGTTGAGGCCTTCAAAACCTGTGATGTAATTATGGGCCCAGCTGCGCCATCTACGGCTTTTAAAGCAGGTGAAAAAGTCGATGACCCTGTCGCCATGTATCTGCAGGATATTTACACTATCTCAACCAATCTGGCCGGCTTGCCTGGCATGAGCTTGCCGGCCGGCTTTGCCCAAAGCGATGATGGGGCCGCTTTACCAGTAGGCTTGCAAATTATTGGTAATTATTTTGATGAGGCGCGTATGTTGAATGTGGCGCATCAGTATCAACAAGTAACAGATTGGCATATGCAAATGCCAGAGGGTTTGAAATAATGGAATGGGAAGTCGTTATCGGGCTAGAGACCCACACGCAGTTGCGAACACAAACTAAAATTTTTAGCGGTGCATCTATTAAATACGGCGCAGAACCTAATACCCAAGCTTGCGAGATAAGTCTGGCTTTGCCAGGCGTATTGCCTGTGTTAAACAGGCAGGCGGTGGAGTGTGCGATTAAGTTCGGACTCGCAATCAATGCTGAAATCGCCCCACGTTCCGTGTTCGCCCGCAAAAATTATTTTTACCCTGATTTACCTAAAGGTTATCAAATTAGCCAATTTGAATTGCCGGTCGTGGGTAAGGGCGCGGTGACCATACAAGTACCGGCGGCAGGTAAAAATGCCGCCTATGAAAAAGTGGTCAACATTACCCGTGCGCATTTGGAAGAAGACGCAGGTAAGTCTGTGCATGATTTAAAAACCAGCGGTGCAGCGGAGGGCATGAGCGGCATTGATTTAAACCGCGCCGGTACGCCATTACTGGAAATTGTCACAGAGCCTGACATGCGCTCAGCCGCCGAGGCCATCGCTTACGCAAAAAAACTGCACGAACTTGTGCAGTGGATTGGCATTTGTGACGGCAATATGCAAGAAGGTAGTTTTAGATGCGATGTCAATGTATCAGTGCGTCCGAAAGGTACAGAAAAGCTTGGCACACGGCGCGAGATTAAAAATCTCAACTCTTTCAAATTCATGCAACAAGCTATTGAATATGAAACGCGCTGGCAAATTGAAACGCTTGAAGATGGCGGAGTAATCCAACAGGCAACGGTATTATTCAACCCAGATACAGGCGAAACCCGGTCTATGCGCAGTAAAGAAGAAGCGAACGATTACCGCTACTTTCCAGACCCTGATTTACTGCCTTTAGAAATTACCGAATCAGATAAAGCACGTGTGCAGGCGAATATGCCAGAATTGCCAGGGGCCATGAAGGCGCGTTTTGAAACGCAATATAGCCTATCAAGTTACGATGCAAACGCGCTAACCAGCTCGCGTGATTTGGCGGATTATTTTGTTGAAACTGTCAATGCAGGTGCGGACGCAAAACAAGCGGCAAACTGGGTGATGGGTAGCGTTGCCGCCAAGTTAAATGCAGAAGATAAAGCCATCGTCGACTCGCCGATTAACGCGCAGCAATTGGCGCAACTACTAAAACGCATTGCCGACCACACCATTTCAAACAATGCGGCCAAGCAGGTGTTTGAGGCGATGTGGAATGCTGAAGGTGATGTAGACGCAATCATCGCGGCAAAAGGCCTGAAGCAGGAGTCTGACAGCGGCGCGATTGAGGCGATTATTGACGAAGTTTTAGTCGCAAACGCAGCAATGGTAGAAGAATTCAAAGCGGGTAAAGAAAAAGCTTTTAATGCGCTGGTTGGGCAGGCAATGAAGGCCTCAAAAGGTAAAGCCAACCCTGCACAAGTGAACGATATTTTGAAGAGAAAACTAACGACCTAAAAGCACCTGAAGACTGGAACAATAAAGTTTAAGGCTTGGTAGCGGGTGGCGCTTCGGCTAAAGCGCCGGCTTCATTTGTATGGTTTTTGAGTGCGTTGAAACGCGCTTTATCGTCATCAAAGCGCTTGCGGGTACCGTCCATTGTTGCCTTGCGCTCATTGATTAGCTGCTCTTGCTTGTCAACTTCTACTTGATTATTTTTAATCTCGGCAGTTAAATCAGCTGGTACCGGCCTATTTTTTTTAATCAGGTTATTGGCGTAACTTTGACTTTCTGCTAATTTTTTCAAGCTGGCCTTTTTCTGTAGTTGCAAGCTTTCAAGCGCGACTGCGTCAAGTTGCAAGTTGCGGTCGCGCGCTAAATCAATTTCATTGGCGTTGGTAAAGGCATTAAGCAGTGCTTTATCTTTTTTATCCTGTTCCTGTCTGGCAATATCTATCGCTTGCTCTTGCGTGTTGACAGGCTAATTGCGCTTTATGGTAATGCCTTGTTTATTGA
>PHCL01000268.1 GCA_002842195.1 Betaproteobacteria bacterium HGW-Betaproteobacteria-20
AGCCGATCGCTGGATTGTGAGCATATTGCAACGCACAGAAGCAGAAGTTGAACGTGCATTTGCAGATTATCGCTTTGACTTGGCCGCTAAAGCGATTTATGAATTTGTATGGGATGAATATTGCGATTGGTATTTGGAGCTTGCCAAGGTGCAAATTCAAAATGGTGACGATGCTGAAAAACGCGCAACACGCCGTACTTTATTGCGCGTGCTTGAGACGATTTTACGTCTGGCGCATCCGATTATGCCGTTTATTACCGAAGAAATTTGGCAAACTATTGCGCCAATGACAGAGAAGCACGGTGCCAGTATCATGCTGGAGGCTTACCCAAGTGCGCAGCCTGATAAGATTGATGAAGCGTCCGAAGCTTGGGTGGCACAATTAAAACAAATGGTTGACGCTTGTCGTAGTTTGCGCGGTGAAATGAGTATTTCACCTGCAGCGCGCGTGCCTTTAATCGCGTCAGGTGATGCTGAAAAATTAACCCTTTATGCACCGTACCTGAAAGCCTTGGCAAAGTTAGAAGATGTCGCGATTGTGGCTGAACTGCCAGAAGCCGATGCGCCCGTGATGCTAGTGGATGACTTTAAGCTCATGTTAAAAGTTGAAATTGACATTGCGGCTGAAAAAGAGCGTCTAGGCAAAGAAGTTGCGCGCTTGGAAGGTGAAATCAACAAGGCTAATGGCAAGCTTAACAACGACAGTTTTGTCGCAAGGGCACCAGCAGCGGTGGTAGAGCAAGAAAAAGTACGGGTAGCAGAGTTTAGTGCAAGCGTGGAAAAATTTAAAAGCCAGTTAGCTAAATTAAAATAAGTGCTTAAAATAACTACTTGAATTTAATTTCCTAGCAGAAAAAGCGCCGAAAGGCGCATTTTCGATGACTTTTAACGATTAAGCTGAACGTTTTTTAATATAAAAAGTGAAGGTGGTGTCATCTGTGTCAAGCTGCAAAAGCTCATGACCTGTTTGCACACAGAAGGCATTAAAATCTTTGACTGAGCCTGGATCCGTTGAGATTATTTTTAAAACTTGCGTTGCCTCAATTTCGTTTAATCCTTTTTTGCAGCGCAAAATAGGTAATGGGCAGTTTAAGCCTGTTGCATCTACCGTTTTATTAAATTCCATTATTTCTTATTCCTTTCATCTTTTGGTGCAAGTGGGTAGCCAGCCCGTTCCCAAGCTAACGTGCCGCCAACTAAATGGTATACGTGCTTACAGCCCTTGTTAGCGGCAAATGCAGCGGCATGCGCCGAACGTATGCCGCTATGGCAATAAAACACGATATTTTCAATTTTGGTTAGCTGCTCATATTGCACAGGTAACATTGCCAAAGGTAAGTGCATTGCGCCAGGAATAATGCCACGCGCAACTTCATCATCGTTACGCACATCTACCAGCAATAATGGCTGACTAGCCATCATGTTGAATAAGTCAGTTGCTTCAATATCGCTATATGCACTCATTAAATAAACCCAAATTAACTAATGCAAATAATAGCAATTTTGCGGCCTGACCGCATTAACAATATATACCATCGTTGTAAACAATCTATAACGCATGGGATGGAGGTGTTTTAATGATGGCTGGTGATTTTGCGATGTGAAACAAGGCGTAAAAAAGCCTCGCAGTGATGCAAGGCTTTTTTAAAATACTGGTGGCCGAGACTGGAATCGAACCAGTGACACGCGGATTTTCAATCCGCTGCTCTACCGACTGAGCTACTCGGCCATTGGCCTAAACTAGCTGTTGCTAATTTGGGCTTGCAAGCTTTAGTAAACGTTTGCAAGCCGCGCATTATAGCAAACTTCCAAACACTTTGACAAAGAAAACAACTAAATAATTATTGCCAGGCCAATGTTAGCCCGAAGCGACACACACTCATGTAAAATTGTGGCTTGAACATATACAGAAACCCGATGCCACAATGATGAAATTTAGTGATGAAATTTAACATTTCCCAGCCCGATCAGGTACTCAAAAATGCACTCGCAGATAAAATAAAAAATAAAACCAAGCCACTTGGCGCGCTGGGCATGCTAGAGGCGGTTGCCCTGCAAATCGGCTTGATTCAGCAAACGCTTGTGCCACAGTTGAACAATCCTACCATGCTGGTGTTTGCGGGTGACCACGGTATTGTAGAGGCAGGTGTGAGCCCTTATCCACAAGCAGTAACTGCACAAATGGTGCTGAATTTTTTGCAGGGCGGCGCGGCAATTAACGTGTTTACCTTGCAAAATGCCATGCGGTTGCGTGTGGTTGATGCGGGTGTAAATCACCGGTTTGTACCAGACTTGTATTTATCAAACCCGAATTTAATAGATGCGAAAGTCGCTTTTGGCACGCGTAATTTTTTAATTGAACCGGCCATGACTGCTGCCCAATGTGAGCAGGCACTTGAGCACGGCGCCAGTATTGTCAATGTGCAAATTGCTGAAGGTTGTAATGTATTTGGTTTTGGTGAGATGGGCATAGGTAATACCTCCTCTGCCAGTTGTTTGATGAGCGTGCTGTGTAACTTGCCTATTGAAGATTGTGTTGGTCGTGGTACAGGTTTAGACGATGTGGGCCTGGCACAAAAAACAAAAATACTGGCACAAGCCATTGCATACCATCATTTAAGTCGCAGTGACGCCATGTTGTCACTGGCAACTTTTGG
>PHCL01000269.1 GCA_002842195.1 Betaproteobacteria bacterium HGW-Betaproteobacteria-20
CAGCACCTTTAGTGAAGGGCTAGTTAAATCTGTGGTGTTTGTTTCACGCGCTGCGGCGGCAATTAAGCCTTGGAAAATATCAATCTCGTAATTGGCGTGTACGTGTTGCAACACGGCCGCAATGCGCTCTAACCCCATGCCGGTATCGACGCTAGGTTTAGGTAATGGATGCATCACGCCCGCTTCATCGCGGTTGTACTGCATAAATACGTTATTCCAGATTTCAATGAAGCGGTCGCCGTCTTCATCTGCACTGCCTGGCGGCCCACCTGGGATATGGTCGCCGTGGTCATAAAAAATCTCGGTACAAGGGCCACACGGGCCGGTGTCACCCATCATCCAGAAATTGTCAGATGCGTAACGTGCACCTTTGTTATCGCCGATGCGAATGATGCGTGTCGCTGGCACGCCGATGGCGTTGTGCCAAATATCGTAAGCTTCGTCATCATCGGCATATACGGTAACAGTGAGTTTGTCTTTCGGGAGCTTGAAAACTTCTGTGAGTAATTCCCATGCGTAAGCAATCGCATCCTGTTTAAAGTAATCGCCAAAACTAAAATTGCCCAGCATTTCAAAAAAAGTGTGGTGACGTGCAGTGTAGCCTACGTTCTCAAGGTCATTATGCTTGCCGCCGGCACGTACACATTTTTGGCTGGAAGTCGCGCGGGTGTAGGCGCGTTTATCAAACCCTAAAAACACGTCTTTAAATTGGTTCATGCCCGCGTTGGTGAATAGCAGGGTAGGGTCACCGTGCGGCACAAGCGAAGAAGAAGCCACAATTTGATGGCCTTTGGAAGCGAAAAAATCTAAAAATGCCTGACGTATTTCGTTGCTTGATGGGTTATTGCTTATTTTAATTGTCATATGTTCAAATAATTTATTTTTGTAGGAACGCAATTTATTGCGCGAATTGCACACTAGCCCAGTATCGCTTTCGCGCAATAAATTGCGCTCCTACAGATTATCTTCGTCTTGGGTGCTATTCAATACTTTTTTAATTACGTCAAAACCAAATCCACGGCTTTGTAAAAACCGGGCTTGTTTTGCCCAGTCTTCGCGGCTTGCCGGGCTGGCTTTATATTTTTTTCGGCATATTTCACGTGCGCACTCAAGCTCGTTGACTTTTACTTCAGCCACGGCGCTGGCGATTAAGTCGTCTGCCACACCTTTTTCACGCAGCTCATTGGCAACCCTTGCGCTGCCAAATTTCGTTTTGCGGGCATGAATTAACATTTCGGTAAAACGCGCATCGGACAACCAGCCACGTTGTTTAAAATCATCTAAGATTGTAGCAATCTGCTCCGCTACAGAACTTTCTTCCGTTTCTTCAGCATAGGCTTTAAGCTTTTGCGCAAGTTCAAAGTATGAGTATTCGCGCTTGCCGAGGTAATCCAGCGCACGTTGCCGTAAACTTTTTGGTTGAAATTCTATTTAATTACACCTTTTGGTTAATGAATAGCCAAATTTCTTATGCGTAGTGTTCCCTGAGCCCGTCGAAGGGCACCCCTTCGACAGGCTCAGGGAACTTGTAAAGTTTAATCCTCTTCTGCGCGCACCGCAGGCATGGCTTCAGCCAGCGCCTTGATGTTAGCACGGATTTTTGCGTCAATTTCGTTTGCAATTGCCGGGTGCGCTTTTAAGTAATCGCGAGAGTTATCTTTACCCTGGCCAATTTTTTCGCCATTGTAGCTATACCAGGCACCAGCTTTCTCTACGAATTTTGCATTCACGCCCAGCTCAATAATTTCGCCTTCGCGCGAAATGCCTTCGCCATATAAAATATCAAATTCAGCCTGTTTGAATGGCGGTGCTACTTTGTTTTTAATGACTTTTACGCGCGTTTCAGAGCCGATGACTTCATCACCTTTTTTAATCGCACCTGTACGGCGAATATCTAAACGTACTGAAGCGTAAAATTTCAGTGCGTTACCGCCGGTAGTGGTTTCTGGGCTACCAAACATTACGCCGATTTTCATGCGGATCTGGTTAATGAAAATCACCAACGTATTGGTGCGCTTAATGTTACCTGTTAGCTTACGTAAAGCCTGGCTCATTAAACGGGCTTGCAAGCCCATGTGAGAATCGCCCATTTCGCCTTCAATTTCAGCGCGCGGTGTGAGGGCTGCCACCGAGTCAACCACTACAATATCCACCGAGCCTGAACGCACTAACATATCTACAATTTCCAGTGCCTGTTCGCCCGTATCAGGTTGTGAGATGAGTAAATCCGGTACATTTACACCTAATTTTGCGGCGTATTGTGGGTCCAGCGCATGCTCGGCATCAATAAATGCGGCCACACCACCCATTTTTTGCATTTGTGCGATGACAGAAAGCGTTAATGTGGTTTTACCTGATGACTCCGGCCCGTAAATTTCTACTACGCGACCACGCGGCAGACCACCTATGCCTAGCGCAATATCCAGTCCGAGTGAACCGGTAGAAACGGATTGAATATCTTCGCCTATGCTGGCATCACCCATGCGCATGATAGAGCCTTTGCCAAACTGTTTTTCAATTTGCGCGAGCGCTGCGGCCAGTGCTTTGCTTTTATTGTCATCCATGGATTTTTACCTTTATTTTGAAGTGCTTAATTAACTTGTGATTATTTCATAAATTACGGATTAACGTAAGGGCAGTTCTATTAATTCAAGTTT
>PHCL01000270.1 GCA_002842195.1 Betaproteobacteria bacterium HGW-Betaproteobacteria-20
CAGCAAGTGCGCTTTTCACTTCAGCATCGCCAATAATGCGGCCTTGTTCCATATCAATCAGCAACATTTTGCCTGGTTCTAAGCGCCATTTTTTAACAATTTTTTCTTGAGGAAAGGTCAATACGCCCATTTCAGATGCCATCATCACAATGTCGTCGTCAGTCACCAAATAGCGAGCAGGACGCAAACCGTTACGGTCTAAAGTGGCGCCAATCATGCGGCCATCGGTAAATGCCACCGCGGCTGGGCCATCCCATGGCTCCATTAAAGCTGCATGGTATTCATAAAACGCGCGGCGCGCTTCATCCATCAGCGCGTTATCGTTCGCGTCTTTTGCGCCCCAGGCCTCTGGAATCAACATCATCATGGCGTGCGGCAAAGAATAACCACCAGCCACTAGCAATTCTAAACAGTTATCAAAGCAAGCTGAATCTGATTGACCATCGACAATGAGTGGCCAAAGTTTTTCTAAATCTTCGCCAAGCACGCTGGACTTCATAGTCTCGTGACGCGCCGCCATCCAGTTGACATTGCCTTGCACGGTGTTGATTTCACCGTTATGTGCAATCATGCGGAACGGATGCGCTAAATCCCAGGCAGGGAAAGTATTGGTTGAAAAACGCTGATGTACCAATGCTAGGGCAGAAACCAAACTCTCATCATTTAAATCTGTGTAATAAACGCCCACTTCATTGGCTAGCAACATGCCTTTGTAAACGATAGTACGTGAAGATAAGGATGGAATGTAGAACGCTGCATTATCTTTTAGATTAAGCGCACACACCGCATGCTCAATACGTTTGCGGATAACAAATAATTTACGTTCAAAAATAGTTTGATCACTGGCATTACTGGCAATAATCACCTGACGCATAATCGGCTCAACATCGCGCGCGGCTTGGGCAATATTGCTATTATCCACAGGCATATTGCGCCAACCGAGTAGTGTTTGATTTTCTTCCGCAATTATTTTGCCAATGAGTGCTTCACAAACCTCGCGATTTTTAGCATTTTGCGGAAAAAACACATTGCCCACAGCGTATTGACCCACAGCCGGTAGCTTTATATCAAGTTTAGCCGCCTCTTTACGCATAAATGCATCCGGCATTTGTATGAGCAAGCCAGCACCATCACCCAACTTAGGATCGTACCCTGTCGCACCGCGATGCGTTAGGTTGGTGAGTAACTCCAAGCCTTTTTGCACAATATCATGACTTTTTTTGCCTTTGATATGCGCTACAAAGCCAACACCACAAGCATCGTGTTCGTTAGAAGGGCTGTATAAACCCTGCTTAGATGGGGCGGTATTGTATAAACCTTGATTACCTGGTTTGCTGGAATTAACTAAGATTGAGTTACTTAAATCTGATGCCATATTATCTAATCACAAAACATTTAGCGGAACCTTCAATTTTACCGCTAAATGCCTATGTGTTCAATAAGATAGATACTAAAGATGCATATTATTTTGCCGAATAAGCTGTAAATTGAAATTAAGGCTAATACCAGCAACCTAATATGCTGTAATTGATAGGAAAGCTTTCTTCGCTGCCGCAATGGTAAACGCAACATCTGCATCGCTAAGTGCCGCTGAAACAAAGCCTGCCTCAAATGCCGAAGGACCAAGGTAGATGCCGCTATCAAGCATACTGTGGAAAAATTTATTGAAGTGTTCTTTGTTTGATTGCATCACTTCGTCATAACTGGTTGGGCATTTTTCACAGAAATACAGACCAAACATGCCGCCCACACTTTGTGCACTAAATGTTACGCCAGCATCCTTTGCCGCTGCCACCAAGCCATCCACCAGTTTTTTGGTTTGCGCAGCGAGCTTGTCGTGAAAGCCTTTTTCCTGAATAATTTTCAGCGTAGCCAAACCCGCTGTTACCGCAACAGGATTACCTGACAACGTACCTGCCTGATACACAGCACCAAGCGGGGCGAGGCATTGCATAATATCTTTGCGCCCACCAAATGCGCCAACAGGCATGCCCCCGCCGATAACCTTGCCGAGCGTAGTCATATCCGGCTTGATGTTATAAAGGGCTTGCGCACCGCCCAGAGCCACGCGAAAGCCTGTCATCACTTCGTCAAAAATCAATACCGTGCCGTGTTTAGTACAAAGCTCGCGGAGTGTGTGTAAAAACTCCATGGTTGGCACAATCAAATTCATGTTGCCTACCACGGGCTCAATAATCACACAGGCGACTTCATCGCCGATTTGGTTGAATAAGTCTTTAAGCGCTTGAACGTTGTTATATTCTAAAGTTAAAGTGTGAGCAACCACTTCTGCTGGAACGCCGGCAGAACTTGGTATACCTTTAGCATTTTCATCATTAAATGTCAGCAAGCCTGAGCCTGCTTTTACCAATAGCGCATCAGAATGACCGTGATAACAACCCTCAAACTTCACAATTTTATTGCGCCCGGTGAAACCTCGCGCCACTCGGATGGCGCTCATGGTCGCCTCTGTGCCACTGCTTACCAGGCGAACCTGTTCCATGCTAGGCACGAGCTTGTTAATCAACTCTGCTATTTCAAGCTCTAAACCGGTCGGCGCGCCAAATGACAAGCTATTTTCCGCCACTGCCTGCACCGCCTTAATCACGTCAGGATGTGCATGGCCAACAATCATTGGGCCCCATGAGTTAATG
>PHCL01000001.1 GCA_002842195.1 Betaproteobacteria bacterium HGW-Betaproteobacteria-20
CGGCACATTAAACCGCGCAAAACTACGTGCGCATGTGTTTAACAATCCCGCAGAGAGGCTAAAGCTTGAAGCGCTACTTCATCCAGCAATTCGCGAACACGCTTTAAAACAACTGGCTGAAAATGAAAGTGCGTTGCACCCCGCCTACCAAATTTTGGTTGTGCCACTTTTATTTGAAAATAGTTGTTATGGCCGCGTAGCAGATAAAGTTTTAGTGATTGATTGTGATGAAAGCCTGCAAATTAAACGGGCAATGGCGCGTAGCAACCTGAGCGAATCTGAAGTAAAAGCAATACTAAATGCGCAGGTTCGACGTGCTGTGCGGCTGAAACTTGCAGACGAAATAATCACCAACGGCGAATCTCTCGCTGAATTACAAAAAAAGGTCACTGAAATGCATAAAAAGTTCATTAAAACTTGCATAGTTAACCAATAACTTTGATAATTCAGTTCAACTTTAATTTGCATTCCATTTTATGGGATCCAGTTACTTAATTCACTCGGAATTTTTACTCATAATTTAATGCATAATTAGCTGATGAATCATGCCTAGCTACGATTATCCTTTTAATGAGCGCATACGCACACTGCTACGCGTAGAGGATTTGTTTGCCAAAGTTTTGTACAACTTAGAAGCAGGTCACGAATATCATCATCACAGTGCACTACTCACGTTTTTACAAGTTTTGGATGTAGTTGACCGCTCTGAGTTGAAATTAGATTTATTGCAGGAGTTGGAGCGCCAAAAAACAGCAATGAGCTTATTGGTAGGCAACCCAGCTATCGCCGCCAATACACTTAAAGAAATTCTTAATGACATTGATGCTGCCTCAGACGCTTTGCGCGTTGAAAATACTAAACTTGGTCAACCTTTGCGTGCTAACGAATGGCTAATGAGCATCAAGCAACGCGCAGGTATTCCAGGTGGCGTTTGTGAATTTGACGTGCCTTCTTACCATTACTGGCTTAGTCTTGGCGAAGCAAGACGCAAAGAAGATTTACAGAGCTGGCTTAGCCCATTATTACCGATGCATAATGCCATTGTAATCATTTTGCACATTTTACGTGGCAGTGGTATCACCAGCAAATTAATCGCCCCTTGTGGCACGTATCAACAAATGCTCGGTGGTGTTAAACCAGCGCAAATGCTAAAGATTGACATTGCCGACGATCTGGCCTGCTTCCCTGAAGTGAGTGCCAATAAGTATGCTATCAACATCCGATTTAACGTACTTGACTTTATGCAAAAACCACAAAAATATGATGAGGATGTCAACTTTTCATTAACACTTTGCAACTTATAATGTATAGCTGGTGCCTAAGTCACAATCAGTTATACTTAATTTAAGTTGCGTTGTCCTTAAACAGATACTCATACTTTTCATGCACCCATGCCAGCATTTTAATTACAGCTATCAAATATGAAAACTGCTAAGAAGCGTTTAGTTGCTTGCCCCAATTGTAAAAATTTATCCGAATTTTCACCCAGCAATGCTTTTCGGCCTTTTTGTAGCGAACGTTGTAAACTGATTGATTTAGGCGTGTGGGCAAGCGAGGGCTACACTATTCCAGAAGCCATTAAACCTGAAGACCTTGCAGACTTAGATAATGAATTATTTGGACATTAAATCGATGACGACTCTTACACACAGTATATTTTTGCGTTGCGCCATATTGTTGCTCATGATCAGCGCTGCTTCTGCCTGCACTGCGAAGACTTCATCCGAAGATTTGATCGTCATACAAGGTGCCTGGGTACGCCCAACCAACCCAGGCCAAGCAGTAGGTGCCGCTTATATGACTTTAACCAGCAAAGAGGATGTAAGCCTCGTTAGCGTTGAAGCGGATGTATCTAAAAATGTGGAAATTCACAGCATGTCAATGGAAAACGGCGTGATGAAAATGCGCATGCTAAAAACACTACCACTAAAAGCCGATGTGCCGTATAAACTTGCCCCAGGCGGATTTCATTTAATGTTGTTTGATTTAAAAAAGCCACTTGCTGTGGATGAGCAAGTAGATTTTGTACTGACTTTTAAGAAAAATAATAATGTAACTTTTAAGCAAACCATTAAGGCGTCAGTACAAAACCCTGCTTAAGATGCTACTGATAATGTGCATTAGCACCATGCACTGCGCTGCATAGCAACACCATGCGCACCATGTAACCTGGCCGTAAGTAAATCATCCGCCCGCATGCCGCCAAGCGCATATACGGGCAATGAGTAGCCTGCAATTAAGTCGTGAAAGTCATTCCAACCAAGCGGCGTAGCATCTTGATGGCTAAGCGTGACTTGTACAGGTGATAACATCACATAATCCAGCCCCAGTGCTTCCGCCTGCGCCAACTCTTGACGATTATGGCAAGAGGCGCCGCATAATATTCCGTCCGGTTTTTGCTGCAACTTCATTAAATCTTGTGCTGTAAGATGCACGCCTGTTACGCCTAATTCATGTGCCAGACTTAAACCTGAATAGCTAGAGACGGAATTAATGAATAGCTTAGCCTCGTACGGAGCAGACACTTCAATAACACGCTCAACGAATAACCGTAAATTCTCATGCGAGAGCTGTTTTTCCCGTACTTGAATCATCATTAGGCCATGATCCAAAGCTGTTTTTAATCGTTCAAAAAATAAATCTTCCCCCAACTCACCTAAATTAGTAATGGCATAAATAGTGGGTAAACTTAGTGCAGTTAAAATTGGCGCATTAGCCGGCAACATTGGGGCGACGGTCACTTCTTCAGGATTTTGCCAGCTGATTGCCTGCTTTTCCATGCCAAATGGCACACCCTCCCATTTTGTTATGATAAAAAAATGAAGCTTCACCGTTTTAGCCGGTGCCTCTAACTGGCCTGTCGCATCATATTTAGCAGCGTAATCGAACGTGCGTGTGAGCCACGGATAGAAGGTTTTTACAGTGATGCCAAGCTCCTCCTGTAGCTCACGTTTTAACGCATGTTCAGGGGTTTCATCCTCCTCTATTTTACCACCAGGAAACTCCCAATAACCGGCCCAAGGTTTTCCAGCGGGCCGCTCAGCCAACAAAACCAAGCCATTATCACGCTGAATTACACCCACAGCCGCCTCAGTAATATTAGTAACTGGTACGGGATATGTAATTGCAGGCTGACCCATTATTATCCAGATTTTCCAGCATCTGCGTCAGCGAGCTTCTTTCTGCCTGCGTAATCACACGCGAATTGATATGCGGCTCTACCACTACGAGAGCCACGTGTATGCGACCATTGTAGTGCCGCTGACCTTGCAGCCTCGTTGAATTCCTGAATATGATAATGACGCAGCCATTGAGCCGCCACTGCCAAATATTCATCCTGATCAAACGAATAAAATGATAGCCACATACCAAAGCGGTCAGACAATGAAGTTTTTTCTTCTATTGTATCTCCAGGGCGAACCTCGCCTCCTAAATGCTGGGTTTCCAGACTCTCTGCCATGAACTCTGGTAATAAATGCCGCCTATTAGAGGTCGCATACACAAGTATATTGTCGGCAGTGACTGCCATCGAGCCATCTAAAACTACTTTTAAGGCTTTGTAGCCGCCATCTCCGACTTCGAACGACAAATCATCGCAAAATACGATAAAACGCTCTGAACGTGAACGAAGTAAGCCGGTAATTTGCGGTAAATCAATTAAATCATATTTATCAACTTCTACAATACGCAAGCCATCTTTTGCAAACTGGCTTAATAAAGCTTTTACAACAGAGGATTTACCCGTACCACGTGCACCGGTGAGCAGTACATTATTGGCCGTGTAACCCCGAACAAACTGTGCAGTATTACGCACAATTTCAGCTTTTTGCTGGTCGATATTGTGCAAATCATCCAGCTTAATTTGATGCGGATATGGAATCACTTCAAGATAACCGTGACCCTTGTTATGTTGCCAGCGCCAAGCAACAGCAGACCAGTCAGGTTGCGATGGGGCGGCCAGCAGAAGCGTTTCCAAGCGGGTTAACAGACCTTCTGCACGATCTACCAGATGACTTAAATCACTCATTACGATCGATAATCCGCATTAATTTTGACATAATCATAAGAGAAGTCACAGGTCCAAACCGTACAAGCTGCTTTGCCACGCGCCAAATCAACACGTACCAAAATTTCGGCTTCTTTCATCACGGCGACACCTTGCTCCTCCAGGTAAGCAGGTGCCCTGCCACCGTTCTCCGCTACTAGCACATCGCCCAAATATAGCTTGAGCGCATTCACATCCAATTGCTCGACACCAGCATAACCAATCGCCGCCAAAATTCTGCCCAGGTTAGGGTCTGACGCAAAAAATGCGGTTTTAATTAAAGGCGAATGTGCAATTGCGTAAGCTACTTTACGACATTCAGCCTCGTCACGGCCACCTTCAATTTTTACTGTCATAAATTTTGTAGCGCCTTCGCCATCACGTACTATGGCCTGTGCCAGTTCAATGGCAACATCAGTCAAGGCGTTGCGTAAAGTAATGAAATCCGCACTACTTTCAGAAACTTCTGCATTTCCTGCAAGATTAGTTGCCATCATAATCAAGCTGTCATTGGTCGAAGTATCGCCATCTACGGTGATGCAATTAAATGATTTATTCACCGCATAATGAATTATGCTCTCAAGCGCAGTCTGGCTCACAGCCGCATCAGTCGCGATATAGCCCAGCATTGTCGCCATGTTTGGATGTATCATGCCAGAGCCTTTACTAATACCGGTAATGGTGATCTGCCTACCCCCCAATTGAATTTGGCGGGAAGTGCCTTTGGCGACAATATCCGTGGTCATTATCGCTTCAGCGGCATTGAGCCAATTATCCTCTTTCAAATTTTCAATCGCATCAGGCAAACCTGCAATCACTTTATCCACAGGCAGTGACTCTAAAATCACGCCTGTAGAAAATGGCAATACTTGATTTACCTGTAAGTTGAGTAGCCTGCCTAATGCTTCGCAGCTTTGCTTGGCACGATTTAAGCCATCTTCACCGGTACCGGCATTTGCACAGCCAGTATTAACTAACAAGGCACGAATGTCTGCCTTTTCAGCAAGAAAGGATTTGCACAAAATCACAGGCGCTGCACAAAATTGATTTAAGGTAAATACGCCAGCCACGCGACTACCCTCAGCCAGAGTTATTACCAATACATCTTTGCGGCCAGACTTGCGCACATGTGCTTCTGCATAACCCAACTGTACACCCCTGACAGGCTTTAGAGATGCGGCTTCCGGCACCGTTAATTTAACTGGCATACCCGTACTTTCTTTATTATCTTGTGTGCTATTTTAGCGCATAAGCTAACAATTTAGATAAACACTAGCGGTTAAATTAACCCTCAATTTCCAACTAATTCAGTCGCACATTTTATAACCCTGCAAGTCGCTTGCCTTGCTAGAGGATTTATCGCTTACCTTGCTAGAAGATTTTAAGTCCAGCGCATTTTACAAAGTATACGATTACATAATATCGCCTGCTTCAACTTGTACATAAACTCCTTGCAAATAAACAAACTTTTTTTTAATGCCATTGTCTCATTTTTAGATATGCGTAGCGCGTGTTGGCTGTACATTGATGTTTACTGGTCGCGCTGGGTATTTTTGTGGGATTGATAGATATAAACTAGAAAGGAATCTCAAATGAACCGCAGACTATATTTTATGTTACCCAATGTCGAGGCAGCACGCGTGATGATGAACGATTTACTGCTCGGTCGCGTTAATGCTGATCGCATTCATTTTTTGGCTAAATCCGGCACACCGATGGGTGATTTACCAGAAGCGTCCATTTCCGAACGTACCAACCTGATTGAAGGCTGGGAGATTGGTATGGGCATGGGCGCACTATTGGGGTTAATCGCCGGGTTACTCACGCTTTGGATCCCGACATGGTGGTTTACCGAACCCGTCCCAATAATTGTGGTATTTATCTGCACTGCTGTAGGTCTTGTGGCAGGGGGATTTTGGACTGCACTAGTAGCTACCAACATTCCTAATACTCAGCTTAAACGATTTGAAGGTCAGATTGCACAGGGAAAAGTTTTAATGATAGTACGCACACCATTTCACCGAATTAAAGAGGTTCGTGAACTCGTGGTAAAAAGACATCCGGAAGCTACTTACAAAGGTGTTTGGCCTGCTGATCATGTGATGTTCCCCTAAACCAGAATACAGTTCACCTGTTAACGCAGGTGAACTGTATCTGTTTGTGCTGTTGACGTTATCAATGCGTGCGAACTTAACGCTTTTGAATTAAACGAAACGCCAAGCCGTACTCTACGGTATCAATCCAGTTAATAACCCGCCTACAGCCGCACAATCTAGCGCGAGCTCCTTCAATTAAATTCATCATCAATACACGACATAATAGTTAGTGCACAAGAAGTACCTCTACAAAATCCGGTTGAATGTCTCTGTCATTTTAAAAAATGAGACTTTTAATGCGGTTAGCATAACCAACATCTTGTTCAAATATTGCAAATAATGTTAACTAATTGCTTTTATCAGATAGACTATTAGCCAAATTTAAGTACAGCCAATCAGATTAATTCACACTTAATCCAACATAGATTATCTGATGGCCAACTGATGGTTCCAGCTCCGCGCGGAATCGGAATAAACTGAAGCCTTAAGGATAAGCAATGAACGTTACGTCACAATTAATTTATTTAACTGTTATTTTCACCTTATTGGTCATTCCTAGGGCTTTGCAACGATTTCGTATTCCAGCACCGTTAACATGTTTCGCACTTGGAATTTCCATCAGCATTGTCGGCGTTGAATACGCCAATGACCCGACTCTGGCGCTGCTGGCGACCTTAGGCATATCTTCCCTTTTTCTGTTTGCAGGGCTGGAAGTTAATATTCACGACTTGAGAAAAGGAATATGGCTACTACTTGGCCACCTGTTTGTGAGATGCATAATACTGGCGGCTTGTGTCTGGATAGGTACTTCCTACTTTGAGTTCTCCTGGCAAGTGGCGGCTTTACTCGCATTAGCCGCACTTACACCTTCTACCGGATTCATTTTAGAATCACTGCCTAACATGGGTTTAAACGAGGATGAAAAGTTTTGGGTAACAAATAAAGCCATCGCGGGAGAGCTGTTAGCGCTACTTCTATTGTTTCTGGTATTAAAATCGGATTCATACGAGTCATTAGCAGTTTCCTCCGCTATGCTTTTTATGCTCGCTTTTGGCTTGCCATTTTTACTGATGCTGCTTGGTCGCACAGTTATTCCACATGCACCAGGGTCAGAATTTTCACTACTGGTGATGGTTGGCCTAATCGCTGCTTACGTTACAAAGGAACTTGGTGTTTATTACCTGGTAGGGGCTTTTTTAGCCGGGTTCGCCGCACGTCAACTTAGAGAAAAAATGCCGACATTGGCTTCAGATGAAAACCTTCATGCCGTTAAACTGTTCGCCTCTTTTTTTGTACCATTTTACTTTTTCTACAGTGGCATGAAAGTTCCAGAAGGCGCTCTGCTATGGCAATCTCTGTGGCTTGGCCTGATAATTACTGCGGTGGTATTACCTCTGAGGGTTTTAAGCATCATATTGCAGAGACTAGTGGTACACAAAGATGCCTGGAAAAGCAGCCTCAGCATCAGCTTGGCCTTGGCGCCTACGCTCATTTTCACGCTTGTACTGGCGACCATTCTGCATGAACGCTACGATATCAGCGACACCCTTTTTGGCGGGTTGCTAGTGTATGCAGCTTTAACTACCATGCTTCCAGCGCTCGTACTTAACAAATCAGTAAGTTTAGACGTAGACCGTTGATTTTACGGTCATTTTAGACAGCTTAATCAATGAATAACTGGCGATTTTTTGGGCTTAACTAGTGGTTAATTACCGGATAACGACACATTAATTTAGGCTCGTCTCCACGTTGTGCCTTGTGGTGTATCTTCTAAAATAATGCCTGCGTCAGCGAGTTCTTTACGAATCAGATCCGCTTCAGCGAAATTTTTAGCTTTTTTGGCTTCGTTTCTTTTTACAATTTGTATCGAGACATGGCCTTCCAAGTCTACAGAAAATGAGGTGGAATATGACCCGTAAACATAATTTTTTGCTTGCAAAAAATCATCCGGATTACGCTGCAACAAACCTAAAATACCACTTAAAGTTTTAAGTAAAGAAGCCGTTTCCACAGACTTTGTTTTATTCACCTCATTTGCCAAATCAAACAATACGGCCATTGCCTCTGGCGTATTAAAATCATCATCCATCGCCACTTTAAAGCGTGCTGCCTGAGGGTGCTGCCAATCTATTATAATATTAGCCGCCGCATGCCCACGTAAAGCCGTGTACAGGCGAGTGAGTGCTAACTTTGCATCGTCTAAATGCGCGTCAGAATAATTAAGCGGGCTACGATAATGCGCGCGCAAAATAAAGAAACGTACGACTTCGGCATCGTACTTTTCCAGCACGGTACGAATGGTAAAAAAGTTGCCTAATGACTTGGACATTTTTTCATCATCCACCCGTACAAAACCATTATGCATCCAATAATTCACCATTTGGCAAGGTTTACCATCATGGCTGTGCGCCGCCTCGGATTGGGCAATTTCATTTTCATGGTGCGGAAACTGTAAATCCTGGCCGCCGCCGTGAATATCAAAATGTTCACCAAAATAATGTGCGCTCATGGCGGAGCATTCAATATGCCAGCCAGGACGGCCCTTACCGCCATTTGGTCCGCCAAATGGCGAATCCCAGCTCGGCTCATTTGGCTTTGCGGATTTCCATAACACAAAATCCATCGCATCTTTCTTGTGAGAATCTACTTCTACACGTTCGCCTGCACGTAAGTCTTCCAACGATTTACCTGACAACTTTCCATAACCTTCAAAGTTGTTTACGGAATAAAACACATCGCCATTATCAGCGGCGTAGGCAAAGCCTTTTTCAATTAAAGTGGCAATCATCTTAATCATGCCATCAACAAACTCAGTCGCTTTCGGTTCCATGGTTGGACGTATCACACCCAATTTGGCTGAATCTTCATCCATAGCATCAATAAAACGCTGAGTTAACTGGCCTATTGTTTCGCCATTCTCATTCGCACGTTTGATGATTTTGTCATCTATATCGGTGATGTTACGCACATAATTGACATCATAGCCAGAAGTTCGCAGCCAGCGGCTCACCATGTCAAATACCACCATTACGCGCGCATGGCCTAAATGACAGTAGTCATACACGGTCATGCCACACACATACATGCTCACTTTTCCAGCGACAATTGGCGTAAAAAACTGTTTTTCACGGGCTAAGGTATTATAAATTTTGAGCATAATCTGGTGGTTAAATGAAAGTTGGATTATAAGATTGTGATAATAACTACTGAAAATAAATGATTAATTGGAAAGTTATTGTGAAATATAGTGCACAAATCCTAAATGAGCTATTGGATGTTAGCTAGGCTATTGATAGAATTACACTTTTGTTAATTAACTAAAAAGTATATCACAATGCATAAAATTATTGCTTTGCTAAGTTCCGTAATCGCAAGGTCACTCTTGGTTTTATCCATAAGCATGCTAGCGTTTGCTGTGCATGCAGATGAACTGAAAGACATTTCACAAATGGCCGACCAAGGCCAAGCCGCCGCTGCAATTGAACGTTTGAATGTGTACATTACAGCCAACCCGAAAAATGCTCAAGCACTGTTTATGAAGGGCGTTTTACTGGCTGAGCAAGGCCGTCGCGACGAAGCCATTAGAGTTTTTATCGATGTAACTGAGAAATTCCCTAACTTGCCAGAACCATACAACAATTTGGCGGTACTTTATGCAGACCAGGGGCAGTTTGATAAAGCAAAAAAAGCGCTTGAAACCGCCATTAAAACGCATCCTAGTTACGCAACTGCGCATGAAAACTTAGGCGATATTTATGCACGTATGGCTTCTGAAGCTTACGACAAAGCATTGCAGCTTGATACCGGCAATACGCGAGCGCAAACCAAACTATCACTGATTAAAGATTTATTTGGCACCGGCAACAAATCAACGCTAGCCGCTAGCGAGCCAGTTAAAACAGACGTAAAAATCAACCCAATTCGCTCAGTTAGCGCCAAACCGGCAGATATAAAGAAGCCTGATGCTCCGGCCCCTGTCGAAAAAATAGGCGTGGATACGCCAAGTAATGATAATGAGGCAATTACCTCAGCAGTGAACCGTTGGGCTAAAGCATGGTCATCAAAGAATCTTGACCAGTATTTTGCCAGCTATTCTGAGAGCTTCCAGCCGAGCAAAGGTGAAAGTCGCAAAGCCTGGGAACAACAACGCCGCGAGCGCATTACCAAACCATCTAAAATTAGTGTTAATGTATCTAACATCAATATCACACCTGTTGATAGCAATAATGCTAAAGTACGTTTCAAACAGTCCTACCAGGCTGATGGCAAACCGTTTTACACTACCAAGACATTGGTATTAAAAAAAGACGGGGATAACTGGTACATTCTGCAAGAGATTGCCAGGTAATTTAATTTGCCGGTCAGTCAGTTTACTAATATCATATGGCTTAATTTTGTGTGCAAATTTATTAAGGTGATTTGTTAATTGATTTTTTTAAACAAGGGCTTAACTTACGGACTTTTAACGGCGATTACATTGATGCCGTGGAATGCTACGGCCGTCAATAGCTACTTTCCAAGAAATGCAACAGCGATTAATAGTTACAGTAAATTTTTACATACACCCAAGCTGGACACTTTAACCAATCTGGCCGAAAACTTGCTGGTAAAAAGTTTGCTGGAAATTACGCAGGGTAAAAATCAGCAGGCTTTAACCACCATAGATGAGCTCATTCACAAAATACCAAACTTTAAGTTAGCCTACCTTGTGCGTGGCGACTTACTCACGGCACAGGCGCAACGCCTGCAAACCTTTGGTAATGGCATTACGGATACCAAGCAAAGTGAGGCTGTCAGAGACTTGCAAGCTGAAGCGCGTGCGCGTATTGAACGTTATTTATCTAATGAGGATTTAAGCAAACTTCCAAATTTATTACTATCTCCCAATGAACAGCAAGGCCACATCATTGTGGTTGACACCGATAAATCACGCATGTATTTGTATAAAAATAATGCGGGGAGTTTAAGTTATGTTAGGGATTATTATGTCACTGTAGGGAAGAATGGCATTGATAAACAGGTTGAAGGTGACAAACGCACCCCCATCGGCGTGTATTTTGCCAGCCAAAAATTAACGCGGCCATTGGACGACATCTATGGTGACGCGGCCTACCCGCTCAACTACCCTAATGAATGGGATATTCTACACAACAGAACCGGCTCGGGCATTTGGTTGCACGGCACATCAAGAACTACATACAGCCGCCCGCCTAACGCAAGCGACGGATGCGTGGTATTAACCAATCAGGATTTAAATACGCTGGCACCGATTTTGCAATCAGGCAAAACGCCAGTGATTATTGCCAAAAACTTAAAATGGCTACCCGCCGGCAACTCAGCCTCAGCCTCCGAAAAGCAAGCGTTACAAGAATCCATCGACAACTGGCTAAATGACTGGAAGTCACAAAATACCCCGCAATATTTATCACATTATTCGCCAGCATTCTCCAGCAATGGTATCAATTATCAAAAATGGGCCGCGCATAAATATAGCGTGCAGGCAAGGAAGCCAAAAGTGGATATAGCCTTGTCCAACATCAGCATGTTCTCCTACCCGGATATAGGTAAAAAGCTGGTTGTTGTCGATTTCACTCAGGACTTTAAAAGTCCTAACCTAAATAACACAATGCAAAAACGGCAATACTGGGTTCAGGAAGGCAACACCTGGAAAATCATCTATGAAGGTGCCTCTTAGCCTTTTTACATAGATAACACCACGCCAGCAGTCAAGCTACGGCTGTCTAATGAATACTCACTCAATGGTTTATTTTAGGAAATAATATGCGCCAACTTCATGGATTTTTAATGATTGCACTGTTATCGAGCGCTGTATTTTTGAGCAGTGCTGCATTTGCTGCAAATCCGCAATTGGTATTTGAAACCAATCGCGGCAATTTTATTGTTGAACTTTATCCGGACAAAGCGCCTAAAACTGTCGCTAACTTTATGAAATATGTCGATTCGGGTTTTTATAAAGACACTATTTTTCACCGCGTTATTAATCGCTTTATGATTCAGGGTGGTGGCTTTAATGCAGACATGTCAGAAAAACAAACGCTTGCACCTATCGTCAATGAAGCAGCGAACGGCCTGCTAAATGAGCCGGGCACACTGGCGATGGCAAGAACCAGTGACCCGGATTCAGCGACAGCGCAATTTTTCATCAATTTGGAAAACAATGTGCCGCTTAACTATCGAGGTCCAGAACCTGAATCAATAGGTTATTGTGTATTTGGCCGTGTGCTTCAAGGCATGGATGTGGTGCGTGAAATAGGCGTCACGGAAACCATGAATGTTGGCCCATACCAGAATGTACCCAGAACAGCGATTCTGATTCACCAAATTAAACTAAACACCAAGCCTTTATAAGGCTGATTTTGGCTGGCATCACTTTCGATGCCCTGAGAGCCGCTCTGAGACTGCCTCGCAGGGCAACATTTTTTTCTCGTAGGATTTTTATGGGTATCTCTAATCATTCAAATTTTAAGCAAAACAAGACGCGAATAAAAAATAACGACGCGTTATATATGTGATATATAAGAAGTTATTTTTTGTGAGCAACGCAGTGTTGCAACGAAAGTTGAATAATTAGAGGTGCCCTTATGTTATTTTATAGGTTCTGGCATGTTGGATACTACTTTCAGTTTTATTATTTTCTCACTTTAAATTAAGGATATTCTGTGGTTAAACTACTTACAAACTTTGGCGAAATTACTTTAGAGCTCAACGCTTCAAGCGCACCGGTTACCGTGGCTAATTTTCTGCAATATGTAGATAACGGCTTTTTTGACGGCACTATTTTTCATCGTGTGATTGATGGCTTTATGATTCAAGGCGGTGGTTTTGATGCTGACATGAACCAAAAAGAATCTGCTGATGAAATTAAAAATGAAGCCGACAACGGCCTGGCCAACGACCAATACACCATTGCGATGGCACGCACTTCCGCGCCACACTCTGCGAGTAGTCAGTTTTTTATCAACGTAGGTAATAATGACTTTCTCAATCACTCCGCACCTACCAGCAGTGGCTGGGGTTACTGTGTATTTGGTAAAGTAACGGCCGGGATGGATGTAGTCGATAAAATTAAATCAGTAAAAACTACCAGTCGCAAAGGCCATCAGGATGTGCCGGTTGACAATGTAATTATTGAGCGTGCTACGCGTTGCTAAACTACACCCTGCCAAATATGATGGTCAAGGGAATATAATTATTAACATCATGACTAATAGCCTGTTAAATTTATTTCTTTTACCATGAAAATCCACGACGATAAATCGGATGGGGCATCATTGAAACCTAACTTGTTTATCTCGGATTTGCATTTGTGCGCAAGTCGCCCGCATAGCACGGCTGCTTTTTTGCATTTCCTACAAAGCAGCGCTACGCAAGCCCGCGCGCTTTATATTTTGGGCGACTTGTTCGAATACTGGGCTGGTGATGATGACGTGGATGATGCGCATCACCAATCCATTATTGCTGCTTTTCGTCAGTTGGCTAATGCCGGCGTAAACATTTATTTTATGCACGGTAATCGTGACTTTCTTATCTCTGAAATTTTTTGCAATGCGGCAAATATCACCTTACTTCAAGACCCAACCTTAATTACCTTGTCCGGCAAAAGAATACTGTTGAGTCATGGCGATGATTTGTGTACTGATGATGTGGCTTACCAGGAATTCCGCCGGCAAGTAAGGGATTCAGCCTGGCAGAAAGACTTCTTAAGTCAGCCGTTACCATCCAGAAAAAGCCGAATTGAAGCGATCAGACTGCGAAGTGAACATGAAAAATCGCAGAAATCTGCTGAGATTATGGACGTAAACCAAGACGCCGTTGCACATTTATTAAAGGCCTACAGTTACCCTGAAGTGTTGATCCACGGCCATACGCACAGACCCCATCAGCATCATATTCAGCTAGATGGCCACGATATCACACGCTGGGTATTAGGCGACTGGTACGAACATGGAAGCTATTTATTATGTGACGAAAATGGCTGTGAAAGCATCGCGTTAACTAATTGATTTAATCTGCACCCTAATCTTTGAAAAGCATATCTACTGCATCTTGGTCGATTCAAAGTTAAGGTTTATAAATCGTTGTACTCCAAGATTGAATCCTGGAACTGCTTTAGCCGACCTTTTTACCAAAAATGTGCATAACCTCAGCAAGTAGCATCGATGTAACGCAGCAAGTAGTCTCGATGAAGTGTAACGGAATCGAGGATATATGAAGCCTCTGACCCCTCGATTCCGTTACACTTCATCAAGGCTACGCTTGCTAAAAGTTAACTATTAACTAATTAAATCAATTGGTTGGGAGTTGTTCAGGGTCGACTAATTATAAGCGGCTTTTTTGTAACTGCTTTAGTTAGCCTTTTTATGGAGAATACGCATAACCTGAGCAAGCCTAAAAAATGCCTATGGTTGATACCCGGGTATTTTTGTTTCATCTACTTCATCTATTTGCTCCGGCTCTAAAAACTCATGTGCATATTTCAGATAGATTTTTTCTCGTACAAAAATATCAAATAAATCTGGATCTATATGATGATCCAGCTTCATCTTACCCAAAATATGCAGGGACTCTGACAGCGTTTTAGCTTTTTTATAAGGCCTGTCTTTAGATGTGAGCGCTTCAAAAATATCTGCAATGCCCAATACACGTGCCGGCACCGACATTTGTTCACGCGTCAAACCTTTTGGGTAACCTCGGCCATCCATGCGTTCATGATGCCCGCAAGCGTACTCTGGCACGCGCTTTAGGTCGTTAGGGTATGGAAGGGAGTCCAGCATATTAATCGTCACAACAATATGGTTGTTGATGATTTCCCGTTCTTCAGCGGTTAAGGTGCCGCGCACAATATTTAAATTGTAAACTTCATTTTCACTTAAGAATGCCTCAGGTTTTCCTTCAGCATTTATGATGGTATAAGTGGCTATATCAAGAATGCGTTGTTGATCCTCCGGCGTCATTCGCTCGCTGCCAAAGTTTGATTTCCGTAAAAAATCGCGGTCATCATCACACTTGGCTTTGAATGCTTCACAGGCTAACACTAATTTGCTAATGCTCTCTGCCTGCCCGTTGCCAGACTTGCTGCTCTGAAGTGCTGCAAGCTGTTTTTTAAGTAAGTCACACTCGGCTTGTGATTTTAACAACTCAAAACGCTGGTCTATCAGGTTGATGCGATCAAAAATAGCTGACAGTTTGGTAGGCTTATCCATCACGGATTCTGGCGTAATGACCTTACCGCAATCATGTAACCAACCTGCAATTTTCAGCTCGTAGAATTCTTTTTCGTTTAACGTAAAATCTTTAAGTGGCCCTGTTTTGGTGTCAATTGCTGCCTGCCCTAACATCATGGTCAGTTCCGGTACACGGCGACAATGGCCGCCTGTGTAAGGTGACTTTTGGTCAATCGCCTCTGCCATGAGTTCAATAAAAGCCTCAAAAAGACCCTTTAACCCTTTGATTAAATCCTGATTGGTCATGGCCACGGCGGCTTGCGATGCCAGCGACTCAACTAGCCTTTGATTTGCCGCTGAGAAAGGAATGATTTCGTTTGTATCAATATCAATCGCATTGATAAGCTGCAATACACCGATAATTTCATCCTCATGGTTTTTCATGGGAATCGTTAAAAATGACTGTGAATGATAGCCCGTTTTCTCATCAAATTTACGTGTCCCTGCAAAATCAAAATCTTGCGCTTGATAAGCATTTGCAATATTGACGGTTTTGTCATTTAACGTTGCATAAGCTGCTACCGTGGTTAAATTAGGGCTACCGTCTTCTAAATACAGGGGTAATGGTAAAAATGGAATCTCCTTACCAGTGGTGCCGCCCATGGCGAGATTGAGTGTTTTATTGCTCATTATCTCAAACTTTAGCTGCTTATTATCGATAATGGTGTAAAGCGTGCCACCATCCGCATTGGTAATTTCTTTAGCGCCCAGCAAAATCATTTCTAACAGGCGCTTGTTATCGCGCTCTGCTGATAGTGCAACGCCAATCGCATTCAGTCGCTCAAGACGCTTAAGTAAATACGGGTGTTGTTGATCAGTCATGCTGGCGATTTTATATGAAAATTAAATACAATGAAGATTTATCTCAGTGTTTGTAATTGGCGAACAATAAATCAAGATTTTTCGAGAAAAAATTCCATTTTAACCCCGGCTAGCTCTATGACATCATGGTCACTAAGTACAGAGGCTTGCGCACCAGTTGAAACACCATTGACTATCGGGAACACCTTTCCTTCGACGTGTGTAATAAAGTAGCCGCTGGCTCGCTTGGTAATAACAGCGACTTGCACACCTATTTTACCTAAAGTGGTAAGCGCTTTATTTAGCACCAACTGGCGGCCGGTATTAGAACCGTTGAGCACTTGAATTCTGCCGGTCATGGCTACCGGCGCATTCTCAACCATATCTTCCGCTGTATTGGTTGAAGCAGTTACCGGCGTTTCTGGCATCGGCGCTGATGCAGGAACTTCTATAGATGGAGTTTCCAGCAGTGCTTTCATTGCGGCCGGACGCACCATAATAGTTTGTTCAAATGCAACACTATTTTGTCCCAACACTTGCGAAGCATCTTCGCCGGCGAACTTTAACGTGTATTTTCCAAACTGAATTAAATCGCCAGACTGCAGTAAGTGGCTTTTTACCAGCTGATCATTAACCTGCGTTCCATTGGTGCTGTTTTGGTCTTCAATATAAAAATCGTTACCTTTTTTTAATATTGCTGCGTGTTCGCCACTTGCCGCCAGATAATCAATATGGATGTCGTTAGTCGGCCTGCGCCCAATCGTTATACGCTCTTTTTTGAGTGGGTATTCTTTTACCATCGCGCCATCTAAGGAAAATATCAGTTTTGCCATATTGTAATCCTAACGTCTCATCTCGTTATTTCAACCGTCCAAAGATATTATCATGCCAAGTATGCCCAGCTTCAAAAGAAGCTTTTACTTTTACAAGTATGACAGAAATATTATCATTACCGCCACTGTCGTTCGCCATTTTCACTAGCGCTTGCGCTGCATTCGCTAAATTTGATGATAATGTATTAAGTGTAGTTTGTATGGCATTATCTTCGATTAAATCACTTAAGCCATCCGAGCAAAGCAAGTATATATCGTCCACTTCAACATCATATTCATTCAACTCCAGCTCAACCTCAGGGCTCACCCCCAATGCACGTGTCACCAAGTTCTTATTTGCCGAATATCTAGCCTGCTCTACGGTAATCAGCCCGGCAATAATCTGCTCTTGAAGCAAGGAGTGATCTTCGGTGATTTGACTTAGTATTTGGTTGCGTAGCCTATACATGCGCGAATCGCCGATATGCCCAACTAACAGCTTGTTATTGGTAAACAAGCCCAGCACCAGTGTGGTACCCATGCCGGCACACAGCGGTTGCGTTTGAGAAACCCGGTAAATCATCTTGTTGGCGTTTTTTACGGCATTCAAGATCAATTGCGCTTCAGATTGCTGCCTGAGCACCGTGTCTACCTGGCCAGGCTGATGATTCACCATTGCCTCACTTAGCTCCGCAGTAATACTTAACACCGCCATTTCACTTGCAATCTCGCCGGCTTTATAGCCACCCATCCCATCCGCGAGTATCACGAAACCCATCGTATCGTCGCTGGCAATCGCGTCTTCATTATGTTCGCGATGCAAACCAACATCGGTTAAACGGACAATTTCCAATATGCCATTCAAGTCCATATTAAATTACCCGCTCAACATAACTTTTTAATACGCAAAAAATTTTAACTATTGAACTGGCCATAGATTCGTCAGTAAAAAGTTGACGTTCCGACGTTATTTTAAACATTAAAATGATGGGTAATTTTAACTTCTAAAACTTTTAACTTCTGCTACGCGTACATCGGTAGCAAGCTTATCCAGCACGCCATTGATATATTTATGGCCATCTACACCACCATATATTTTAGCCAGTTCCACACCCTCGTTAATAACCACGCGGTACGGGATACTCATGTCAAACATCATTTCGCAACAGGAAATCCGCAAGATGGCATGCTCGACGGGACTCAACTCGGTCACCTGTCGATCAATGAAGTTTGCCATTTTTTCATCAAGCTCGTTCACATGAGTAGTCACTGCTTCCAGCAAACTTTTAAAATACGCTTCATCTGCCTTGTTGTAATCAGGGTCGTCAATCATGTCGCGCAAAATTGGTTCGATTCCAGATTGATTCAACATGCTGCGATAAACGGCTTTCATCACCAGTTCACGTGATTTTCTGCGGTTTTTTCCCGTATTTTTTTTGGCTGCCGGTTTTTTCTTGGTATCAGCATCTACCACTAGGCTAGTGATGTTATCAGCCATCATAACGCTCGAATCAAATTAGCCATTTCAACTGCCACCTGTGCAGCTTCGGCGCCTTTTACATGCATACGCGCAATTGCCTGATCATCATCTTCTGTAGTTAATACAGCATTGGCAACTGGAATGCCTGTATTAAACTGTACTTCAGAAATGCCACGTGCCGACTCATTGGCTACTATTTCAAAATGGTAGGTTTCGCCTCGAATAATAGCGCCCAAAGCAACCAGCGCATCAAATTTTTCACTGATGGCCATGTGCTGCAACACTAACGGTACTTCTAATGCGCCTGGCACCGTTACTACGGTAATCGCATCATCGCTCACCCCTATTTTTAATAGTTCTGCGGTACATGCACTGAGTAAACCATCACCGATATCACTATTAAATCTTGATAGAACCAATCCAATTTGCAGGCCAGTACCATCTAAATTTTTTTCAATTTCTCTCACGTTTTATCCTTAAATTACGACCGTAATCACTACAGCACATTCATAAAGCCGTATTTTACCGTATAACGCCGGCATGGTTCAGTAAAAATGGTTCAGTAAAACTGGTTTAGTTAAGGGCGCTTCTATTTATTCAAGTTTAGCTAAATAACCCCCAGGCTTTTTGCATGGTGCTCCAAATGCCGTAACCAATCGGCAACAGCACTAAAGCCCAGGCAATCGCCACTAATACCGGGTGGCTGGCGGATTGTGCAACGCCATTTGCTGTATTGCTGTTAACATTTGTCGCTATTGATTTTTCATGTGCTAACTTGTGCTCAGCTTCAAGCTCGGCATCCGTCATATAGTATTTTTCAGCGACCGGTTTCACCAGTAAATTAGCAATAAATCCGACCACTAATAAACCTGCCAACACCAGGAAAATTGGCGCATAAATTTGGTCAAAGGGTATCTTGGCTTCTAACCGGGTGTCATGCATATAATTAACAATCACTGGCCCGACAATGCCCGCAGTAGACCATGCAGTAAGCATACGCCCATGAATCGCGCCTACAAACTGTGTGCCGAATATATCAGCCAGATACGCAGGAATAGTGGCAAATCCGCCGCCATACATTGAAGCGATTACGCAAAAAGCACCGACAAATAAAGCCAGGGATTTAAAGCCCGCTACGTAAGTTGCGGTGCAATACATAATGACCCCCAAAATAAAGAAGATAGAATAAGTACGCTTACGGCCCAGTTTGTCTGATGAAGTTGCCCAGGCAAAACGACCGAAAATATTAAATAATGAAATCAGGCCGACGAAACCTGCACCTATCGCAGCCGCGGCGGCGGTGAGTGCTTCATCTTTTTTAATATCAGCAAAACCAACTTCCGGCTGCCCGATCAGCGCACCGCCAAAGGTTTCTTGTAACATGGGCGAAGCCGAGCCAATAATGCCGATACCGGCTGAAACATTCATGCATAACACTATCCACAGCAACCAGAATTGTGGTGTTTTGTGGGCATTTTTAAGATGCACATGTTTAGATGAAATCATTGTGTTGCCCTGCGTAGCTGCTGGCGTCCAGTTAGCCGGTTTCCAGCCGACAGGCGGCACACGATAACTTAAAGAACCCCACAACATAAACACAAAGTAAATTGCGGCAAGTACAACAAATGTCTGCCAAACACCGACACTGGCTGACGTTGCAAAGTAAGACATCATTTTGGCCGCTATCGGAGAACCTATCATCGCGCCGCCACCAAAACCCATAATCGCCATGCCGGTGGCCATGCCGCGATGGTCTGGAAACCATTTAATAAGCGTAGAAACCGGTGAAATATAGCCTAAGCCCAAGCCAATACCGCCAATCACACCGCTACCCAGCCACAATAACCATAACTGATGTACATACACACCGTAGGCAGAAATCAATAAACCGCCACTCCATAATAGCGTAGCAACCAGACCAGCCTTGCGAGGGCCTTCACGCTCTAGCCAGCCGCCCCATAGCGCAGCGGAACAACCTAGCAACACAAAAAACAAAGTAAACATCCAGCCCAGATCAAATTGCGTCCAATTACAATCTGTTGCGAATAAAGCTTTTGCGGTACCCGCTAATTTCTCTGATAAATTAGTGGCACCAGCGGCGCAGGTAGCCAAAGCCTTGCCATCAGCATCTGTCAATGCATTGCCCAGAGGCTTCCAGAACACACTGAAGCCATACGCCATACCGATGGAAAGATGCACAGCCAGTGCGGCTGGCGGCACTAACCAGCGGTTAAAATTAGCATTTGCGATGGTGTTTTCTTTGGATAAAAAGCCTGCCATGTTGCCCCCTTGAGTTCAGTATTAATTTTTCTTGCTTTGCAATAATTTTATAGTGTGTAACAAAACGTAAAAAATGGCAATTTACTTATGCTAAGGTTTAATATTTGTCATAAATTTGTAATATTGAAGTCATAAACTAATTTCTATTGAAAAATGTGTAGTTACATCAATATTGAAGTGTTTTATTGTAGTGTCTTAAGGAAAAAACATGCCTGCCAATATATTAGTGGTTGAAGACGAACCGGCAATCCAAGAACTGCTTGCGCTGAATATCACCCAAGCTGGGCATAACGCCATGCGCGCTTTAAGCGCAGAGATTGCACAAAATTTAATGCGCGAAACGATTCCGGATTTAATTTTGCTGGATTGGATGTTGCCAGGCATCAGTGGCTTAGAGTTTGCACGCAAATTAAAATCTGACAGTCTGACAAAAAACATTCCAATTATCATGCTAACCGCGCGTGGTGATGAATACGATAAAGTGCGCGGCTTGGAAGTAGGTGCAGATGATTATGTGACCAAGCCGTTCAGCCCACGTGAACTTAATGCACGAATCAAAGCAGTTTTGCGCCGTCGTGCGCCACAAATGACCGATGACCCGATTGAAGTTGCTGGTTTGCGCCTGGACCCCACCACGCATCGCGTCACCGGTAACGAAAAAACTATCGAATTAGGTCCGACGGAATTTAGATTACTACATTTTTTTATGACCAATGCTGAGCGCGTACATACCCGCAGCCAGTTGCTGGATAAAGTATGGGGCGACCGCGTATTTGTTGAAGACCGCACAGTTGATGTGCATATTCGCCGTTTACGCAACGCGCTATCACTTTCCGGCCATGAAGATTTAGTGCAAACGGTGCGTGGTGCCGGCTATAGATTGTCGACAAAAAACGATTAAGTTTTTGGCTTCCAAACCGCAATAAATCTACTAGAGAAAAACACTGCCCTG
>PHCL01000271.1 GCA_002842195.1 Betaproteobacteria bacterium HGW-Betaproteobacteria-20
CATCAGGTCATCATATTTTGAACACCACCCAAATCATCACATGGCAAGAAGCCAACAAAACCAAAACCGGCATCTGGCACTCTGAAAATGCCGCGCCCGTACCAAAAAAAGTACAAATTGCCGACGACACCATTAAGGCGGATGACGCCTATAAGCTATGCTGCGAAGGCACCGCCCTGCTTTGGCGCGGTGATTTTCAAAACGCCAAGCACCTGATGCAAGCGCTTTCCCGCAGAATAGACCGCCCACGTAAAAAACCCAAAAAAGCGGGCGAAACCATGCTCGAAGCATTTCATTTGCATCGTCAGGCACAATCGCAAAAAGCCCGTATTTTAGGCATGCTGGTCATTGAATTAAACGTGGGTTACAACATCAACCTACGCCGCGCACCGGACGTAAAAGCCGCTTGTGAGCACGCTTACGGAAAAAGTACACAGACGATTGTAGTGTCACTACGCGAGATTTTAGGTTTGGTTGGTGCTTACGAATGGAGCAAAAGCGGCGTAGACATCAGCGTCATCAACAATAAAATTTATCCGAGCTACGGCGTATTTTCGCCGATTCGTGGTGAATACCTGGACTTGGTTGACGTTGCACCTATCCCTGTACCGTGTAACCTGGCTTTTGACATAGGCACCGGTACCGGCGTGCTAGCCGCCATACTGGCTAACCGTGGCATTACAAAAATCATCGCCACCGATAACTCACACCGCGCTTTGGATTGTGCGCTAAAAAATATCAACCAGCTTGGGCTAAAAAATAATGTCACGCTGATTGAAGCGAATCTCTACCCGAAAGCAGAATACGGTAAAGCGGATTTAATTGTCTGCAACCCACCATGGCTTCCAGCGCACCCGAGCTCTGCACTGGAGTCGGCAATCTATGACGAAAAAAGCAAAATGCTTAAAGGCTATTTAAATGGCTTAAGCGCACACTTAAACGATGGTGGTGAAGGCTGGTTAATACTTTCAGACTTTGCAGAACACTTAGGTTTAAGAACACGCGACGAACTACTAAGCTGGATAACCGCAGCCGGTCTAAAAGTAATTGACAGAACTGACACCAAAGCCAGACACAGCAAAACGCTGGATGCCAGCGACCCGCTACATGCGGCGCGCAAGGCTGAAGTGACTTCATTATGGCGATTAACTAAACAATAAAACCAGCCCATAGCCTTGATGAGACCGTGAAGGTTTTCCCCACAGAATATATTGAGCTAAAGCTCATTATTCTGAGTGAAAGCGCAGCGGAATCAAGGGGTTTTAGTTGATTGCCCCGCGATTTCATCGAGGCTATGGAGGGTGTAATAAATTTTGTGTAAATAGTCATTTTGCAGGAAACTGCTACTTTCAGAAATGGATTAAAAATGACCTTACCAAAAGCCTTACCCAATGATTTAATTGATAGCCTGCTATCGAACTACAAGAAGCCAGAAGACCTAATCGGTGAAAACGGTCTTCTCAAGCAACTCACCAAGGCCCTCGTTGAACGTGCGCTACAAGCTGAAATGGCTGAGCATCTTGGCCATGACAAACATGAGAGCGTAACCAATAACAGCGGCAATGCGCGTAATGGCAAAAGCCGTAAGACCCTCAAAGGCGAATTTGGCGAACTCCCGATTGAAATCCCACGCGACCGCGAAGGTAGCTTTGAGCCACAACTGATTCCCAAGCATCAAACCCGCTGGGCGGGCTTTGATGACAAGATCATCTCGCTATATTCACGAGGCATGACCGTACGTGAGATTCAATCGCACTTAACTGAGATGTATGGTGCTGAAGTATCACCAACCCTCATTTCTTCCGTCACCGATGCGGTGGTTGATGACGTGAAGCAATGGCAGTCGCGCCCACTGGATGCAGTGTATCCTGTGGTGTATTTAGATTGCATTCATGTCAAAGTGCGTGATTCTGGGGCCGTTAGAGCCAAAGCCATTTACCTTGCCATTGGCATCAACATGGAAGGTGAAAAAGAAGTGCTTGGTTTGTGGATAGCGCAAACTGAAGGTGCGAAGTTCTGGCTCAGCGTGGTCACCGAACTTAAGAATCGCGGCGTACAAGATATCTTCATCGCCTGTGTGGATGGCTTAAAAGGCTTTCCAGAAGCCATTGAAGCCGTTTACCCAAAAGCGGCTGTGCAGCTCTGTATCGTACACATGGTTCGAAACAGCTTAAATTACGTGGGTTGGAACAAGCGCAAGCTTGTTGCGGCTGACTTAAAACGCGTTTATACCGCATCCACGATTGATGAGGCAGAGCAATATCTGACTGAGTTTGAAGCCGAATGGGATAAATCTTATCCGCCGATTGCGCAATCCTGGCGTAACAACTGGGCACGGATCACACCGTTCTTTGACTATCCGCCAGAAATCAGAAAGATTATTTACACCACCAATGCGATTGAGTCGGTGAATATGAGTTTACGTAAAGTAACGAAGAGTCGCGGCTCATTTCCAAGCGATGAGTCTGTGATGAAATTATTCTATTTGGCGTTGAATAACATCAGCAAAAAATGGACGATGCCACTGCGTGATTGGAAACCTGCTTTAAATAGGTTTACTATTCAGTTTGAGGAGAGGATGCCTCAGCAGTGATAAACCGCTATTTACACAAAATTCGGGACACCCTC
>PHCL01000272.1 GCA_002842195.1 Betaproteobacteria bacterium HGW-Betaproteobacteria-20
GCTTTTACGCAATACGCTCAAAAACCTGAAATTAAACTATCCGCCCGTACCCGCAGATTACAAATCTATAGTCATTGCTGACTAGTGCAGTTTTACCTCACCGGCCTTAACCATTTGCCTGGCTAAGGTTTCACCAAAGCTCGCACTGGCACTGGCTCCTATGCGCTTGGCGATGCGACTGGCAAAGTCGTCCTGCTGAGTAAAGTCTACGATATTTTTTTGTTTAATCACTTCACGCGCTACATAATCTGTACTTCCTAGCGCATCTGCAAGGCCAATTTTAATGCTTTGCTCACCACTCCAGAACAGACCGCTAAATGTTTCCGGCGTTTCTTTTAAGCGATTTCCGCGACCTTGACGAACAACCGTTTTGAATTGCTCATGAATTTCATTGAGCATATTTTGAGCTAATGCCTGGTGCTTAGGATTCACAGGTGAGAATGGATCCAGCATGGCCTTATTTTCTCCTGCCGTCATTAACCTGCGTTCAACACCAACCTTCTTCATGACTTCAGTAAAACCATAGCCATCCATCAGCACGCCAATTGAGCCGACAATGCTAGCTTTATCGACATAAATTTTATCTGCTGCTGCGGCAATATAATAACCACCTGATGCACAAATATCTTCAACCACTGCATATACAGGTATTTTAGGATGCAGTTTCTTTTGGCGCTTAATTTCATCATTGATGATGCCCGCCTGCACCGGGCTACCGCCAGGGCTGTTAATACGCAAAATGATGCCTTTGGTACCTTTATCATCGTAAGCATCGTTCAGGCTAGTCATAAAGGAATCTGCGTTAACTTCACCGCCGGCCTCTATCACTCCGGAAACTTCAATGAGTGCGGTATGAGCACCGATGTTCTTTTTACCGCCTCCCATCCAGCCTAGTGCAAAAAATAGCACAATAAAGAGGTAGGCGAACATGAGTCCTTTGAAAAAAGTACTCCAGCGACGTGCTGTTTTTTGCTCAGTGAGCGCAGAACTGGCAAGTTTTTCTATAGCGTCGCGCTGCCATTTCGGCTCTTCAAGTTGCGAATTTTTGCTTTGAACATCTTCTGACATAGGTTGGCTTTCAAAATTTATGTTATTGAGGATATATTGATAATAATTTGCTGGTTTTGTTCAGTCACTTCAATTGATTTTAAGCTTTTACCTTTACATGGGCCCATTACACAATAGCCGGTATCAGGCCGATAATGCGCGCCATGCGTAGCACAAATCAAATAATCTTTTTGTGCGGTAAAAAAGTCACCCTGGTTCCAATCCAATTCTACAGGCACATGCGCACATTGGTTCACATAAGCATAAGGTTTACCATGAAATCGCACCACAAAACCCGTGGCAAACTCGCCTAAAGCAGGCAACTCAAAACGCAAGCCCTGCGCTTCATTTTGCAAGTCTTCGCTTTTAAAAGTAATAGTGTCTTTTTTACTCATTTAGCTTATTCACAAATCTAAGCATGCTCCAGCAACCAATGGCTTAGACTAGCAAAATCATTAAATTGCTGAATCGGATTTATATGCTGCCATTGTTCTGCGGGCTGTGCGCCATAAGTAACGCCAACAGCACTGACACCTGCATTTTGCGCCATCTGCAAATCATAGCTGGTGTCACCTATCATCAAAGTGCGTTCAGGTAACACCACTAACGTATCCATCAACTCATCTAACATTTGCGGATGCGGTTTAGAAAAGCATTCATCCACCGTACGTGTGGCATGAAAATATTTTCCCAACCCACAATGCTCCAAGGCCAGATTAAGCCCACGACGGCCTTTACCGGTCGCTACCGCCAATTTAAAGCCGCGCTTGCTCAGTTCCGTAATAGTCTCTGCCGCACCGGCAAATAAAGGAATTTCACTCTCCCCTGCATAATAATTAGCCGTGTATTGTTGAGCAAGCGCCTGCGCTTGTTCCGCTGGTATATCGCCATATAAGGCGTGAATAGCCTCACGCAAACCTAATCCAATAATATTACTGGCAGTTTGCGCCGAAATAGTTGGCAAGCCAACATCTTGCGCCGCTTTCAGCACGGCATTGGTAATCATGCCGGTGGAGTCGGCTAGCGTACCATCCCAATCCCATACGATTAAATCGAACTGCTTTGACATTCTTTAAATTCTCTTTTCTGGTGCCATGCCAATTGGATAAATCCAATTGATTTGTGATTTCATGAGCGTGATATTTCTACAAATCACGAATAGCATCGTTAAAATCATCTACATCCGAAAAGCTGCGATACACTGATGCAAAACGAATATAAGCGACTTTATCCATTAGTTTTAATTCGTGCATGACACTTTCACCTAACTCTCTTGCAGGAATTTCACGCTCACCCAAACTCAATAGTTTTTGTGAAATTCTATCCAATGCGCGATCCACATACTCGGTAGGGACAGGCCGTTTATGTAAAGCACGTGAAAATGACAACCGCAATTTTTCGCGATTAAACTCTTCACGCGTACCATTGGTTTTCACCACTAGCGGCATGTGCAATTCAGCTGTTTCATAAGTGGTAAAACGTTTGTCACACACACCACATTTACGGCGGCGGCGAATAGAATCGCCCTCGTCATTGACACGGGAGTCAATAACCTGCGTATCAGCATCACCGCA
>PHCL01000273.1 GCA_002842195.1 Betaproteobacteria bacterium HGW-Betaproteobacteria-20
TGCGATGCCCTTACCTACGCAGAACGCTTTGAGCCTGACGCAGTGGTGGATATTGCCACCCTTACAGGCGCATGTGTCATTGCGCTAGGGCATCATGCCAGCGGTTTGTTCAGCAATAATGATGATTTAGCTAAAGAGTTGTTGCAAGCAGGTGAAACGGCGCTGGATCGCGCATGGCACATGCCGATGTGGGACGATTATCAGCCTTTGCTGGATAGCAACTTTGCCGATATCGCCAACATTGGCGGACGTGCTGCTGGCAGTATTACTGCAGCTTGCTTCTTGTCTCGCTTTACTAAAAAGTATGATTGGGCGCATTTGGATATTGCAGGTACAGCGTGGAAATCGGGTAAAGAAAAAGGCGGCACCGGGCGCCCTGTGCCTTTATTAACTGAGTTCTTGGTTGCTCGCGCAAACAAGCTGAATAAGTGACAAGTCAAAGAAGTCGATGACGCGTGTAGAATTTTTTGTTAACGTGCCCGATAAGCTTGCGAAAACTGTGGAGCTTTGTGAAAAAACAGTACGTAAAGGCCGCCAGTTAACAGTTTTTACCCAGGATGAAGCCATGAGTGAGGCTTTACGGCAACAACTTTGGCAGTATTCCGCGCCCAGTTTTTTGACTAATGCTCAGCCTAATGAACCAACCAGCGTGTTTTCTGCAATCGTGCTTGATTCGAACGGCGAGAATTTATTGCAGGATGATGTTCTAATCAACTTGCAGTCTACACATCCATTATTTTTTAGTCGGTTCAGGCATTTGGTGGAACTGGTCGGTCGTGATGAAGCTGACAAAAAGTCCGCAAGAGTGCGCTATAAATTTTACAAAGATCGTGGTTATGAAGTGAACACAAGAGATATGGCAGAAGACCCGGCAACGTAATCATGTAAATATTTGTGATTGATTTAATCTAAATTTCATAGGCTTAACAATATGCAAGATGATGACATCCCCCTGTTGACAGAAGTACACGCTGCATTTGCACAGTCCAATAAACCGTCCGGTATTACAGACGGTTTGATTGCTGAGATACTCGCACAATTAAAGCCACAATTAAAACAGCTGTTAGAAGATGATGTTGAGCAGTCTGTAACGCTAAAACTTAGAAAAAAAATGCATGATTATCTGGTCGGCGAATCCACTGAAATACAAAAATCCAGTCAGGCATTTCTTGCGGATGCATTA
Organism: Betaproteobacteria bacterium HGW-Betaproteobacteria-20; assembly: GCA_002842195.1. Taxonomy (GTDB): domain Bacteria; phylum Pseudomonadota; class Gammaproteobacteria; order Burkholderiales; family Methylophilaceae; genus Methylotenera. The sequence goes on from PHCL01000273.1 coordinate 1,184, forward strand.
GAGCATCAATACGAACAACAGACAAAGCAGCTTGTGCAAAAGTCAGATGAAGTGCATCTGCAGACAGCTGCTATGCTGAAGCAGCTTGTCGTGGCCGAGCTTTCTGCCGCACAGCAGGATAGCCACGCAAGTCTGATGGAGTCAATGCGCACTGCGATTGAACAGGCGAAGCAGGACGCCGTTGAAGAAATCAAACATGCTGTAGCGCAGGAAGTCAATCAGGCCATAGCGGACGCGCGGCAAACCGCGATGGAAAACAACACGGTATTTGCAGACAAGACCAAGGCAGATTTAGCCACTGAAATTCCTAAAATGATGCAGGCTAATGCTGATATCATTAAAACTGATCTGGCGAACACTTTGAGTCAAATGCAGGCGCAGGGTGTGGTTGAGGTGCAAGCTAAACTAACACAAGCATTGCCTATCATAGAGCAGTCGCTTACCAGCCAGTTAAAAGCCACTTTGGCAGACCTGGAAAGCAACATGGTTGAAACTGCAACTCAGGCTGCACAACAGGCATTGCTGGCTAGCGCTACAGCAATTAAAGCAGATTTAGAAAGTTCGTTAGATAAAATGCAGGCACAAGGTTTGGTGGATGCACATGCCTCGCTCAGACAGGCATTGCCGTTGATGCAACAGTCAATTACCAATCAGGTGCAAGCCACGCTTGATAGTTTGGAAGCTGCAACCATTGAAAATGCTACGCTTGTTACAACAACAATTAAAGCGGATTTAGAGAGTTCGCTCATTCAAATGCAGGCGCAAGGCATTGCTGAAGTGCAGGCCCAGCTTATAGGCGCGCTGCCGACCTTGCAGCAATCTATGATAGAACAATTGCAAGCGATGCTGGTTAATCTGGAAACCACGACTGTTGAAAATGCTACACATGCATTGCAGGATAAAATAACGCGCCTGCATGAAGACTTGTTAGCGCAACATCAAACCAGCCTAACCCGTGAGTTTTCCGGCATTTATCAAGCCTTAACCGAGCAATCGCAAACTGAACTCAGTATATATTTAGATGCGCTACAGCTAAAATCGAAGCAACAACTAGAGCTTGAGCTGAACAATGCTTTCCCCGCGCTTTATAAAGGTTTGTCCGATGAGTTGAACGCAACGTTACAACAAGATTTGGACAGCATGTCAGATAGTACTAAAAATGACTTTAAGCAAAGCTTGAATGCAGAGTTACCCGCTGTTGAGCAGGCACTAGATAATAAAGTGCATGAAATACTCAATGCTGAAGTGCCGCGTATCGAGCAAAATTTAAGTTTAAATATTAAAACTGAAATTGAAAAACTGATTGATTCTGTACGCTTGATTTTTAATAAATAAAACGCATGATTAAGCAGCCGTCAGTTACAAGCCGTCAATCAGCTTCTGATAAGCATCGGCAGACAGTAGTTTTTTACCTACATCCACTTCACTGGGTTTA
>PHCL01000274.1 GCA_002842195.1 Betaproteobacteria bacterium HGW-Betaproteobacteria-20
GCTTCCACAGCTGACTGCGATGTGCCATAACGTGCGTCATGCACTTCTGCACTTTCTAAAAACTGTGCCTCTCCAAGAATTTCCAGGAAAGTTGCGTCATCCACAAAGTGATAATCCACGCCATCCACTTCACTAGGCCTGGGACTGCGCGTTGTATGTGAAACTGAAAGTTTCAAATGCTCGTCTTTTGCCAGTAGCGCTTTAATTAAGCTGGTCTTGCCTGCGCCCGAAGCCGCAGTGATAATAAAAAGGTTACCTGTAATCATGCGGGTATTTTACGATAAATTCAGCTGATTCTATTGCATTGCATATGCTATATTTTCGTTTTATTCAATATTCTGGATTTGTTCACGCATTTGCTCTATCAATACCTTTAACTCCATCGACACCTGTGTTGTTTGTACGGACACTGATTTTGAACCCAAGGTATTGGCTTCGCGATTTAACTCTTGCATCAAAAAGTCTAAACGTTTTCCGGCAGGTCCTTCACTGTTCAAAATGCGTTTTACTTCAGAAACATGTGCGGTTAATCTAGTTAGCTCTTCGTCTACATCTATGCGTTGCGCAAACAATACCAACTCTTGTGCAACACGTTCCATGTCTATAGTTTTCAAATTTTCCTGCAGTTTATTTTCCAGCTTTGCCTGATATTCTTTGGTGAGCGCCGGCAATAGCGGCTTGACTTTTTCCACTAACAATTCAATTTGGCTAAGCCGCTCTAACACCAAAGTTTTCAGTTTGTTCCCCTCGCGCGCGCGCGATGCATTGAGGTCCTGCAAGCCTTGCTGGACTAATTTTTTTACATCTTCCATTAGCGTATCCTGGCTTACCGCTTCAACCAACACTACACCTGGCCAACGCAAAACGTCTGCTATGCTTAATATGCGGCCTTGTGGGAAATGTGCCAGTGCTTTTGTCTGCATGTCCGCCAATTGCTGCATTAACGTTTCATCCAGTTGCACAGCTTGATTCGCCTGCGCGCGAGTCATTAAATTTACTTTACATTCAATTTTTCCGCGACTTAGCTGCGCACTGATTAACTCACGAATACCAGGCTCAAAACTCCTCAGGTTTTCGTCCAGCTTAAAATGCAAATCCAAATATCGGCTGTTAACCGCACGCAATTCTAATAACAGCGTAGCGTTATCTATAGGTTGCTCTAATGCGGCAAAGCCAGTCATACTGAAGGTCATGTGTTACTTCCTGATAAATGCCAATTATATTAGGGAAACACGGAAATAAGTGTCTGCGCGTGCGAATTACAGCGTTGCGCGGTACTCGAAACCTCGCTGTACACCACGTACTATCTCGGCTCCTGCGTTCCGTGCGCCTTGTACTTCATCCCGCTCGACGACTTATTCCGCGTTTCCTTAGCGCTATGTTATCAAATGTGGTCGACTTTATGCCAAAATAAAGCACAAATAACTTTAATTACAATCAATTACGCGCTATATTGCTGAACAAACTCTAAGTTTGAAATTACCATTAAACCTATTAGCCTGATAAAACAACGAACCATTAAAAAAACAAACCATAGAAATAAATATTAACGTGTCCTCAAATCAAACTTTAGCCTTATCCACCGGCTACCACTTACAAGATTACGAAATTAGAAAAGTCTTGAGTTCTGGTGGGTTCAGTTTCGTCTATTTGGCACGCGATAAAAACAAAAAAACCGTCGCAATTAAAGAATATTTACCAACTTCCATCGCACAACGCGCTGAAAATGCAACGGTGCTACCCAATGCCGATGATGTTGCATTGTTTAGACACGGCCTGAAATGTTTTTTTGACGAGGGTTTATCGCTCGCAAAAATCGACCATAAAAATATCGTGCGTGTACTCAATTTTTTCCGCGCCAATGAAACCGTGTATATGGTGATGCAATATGAGCGTGGCAAATCACTACAAGACTACATTTTAGAGCATCAGGGCTTGGTATCAGAGCAATTTATCAGGCGTGTATTTAGTGAGCTGTCTAATGGTTTGCGTGAGGTACATACACAAAAACTGTTACATTTGGATATTAAGCCAGCCAATATCTACATTAGACTTGATGGCTCACCGGTATTGCTTGATTTTGGCTCTGCACGCCAGGCGTTAAATGAAAATTTAGCTAAAAGCTCTCCCAGCTATACACCAGGTTTTGCTTCACCAGAACAGTATTATGATAGGAAATTATTAGGCCCGTGGAGCGATATTTACAGCATCGGTGCAACGATGTACGCTTGCTTAACCCGGACATCACCACAGGCGGCCAACCTACGCATTAAAAATGATTTACTAACACCCGCCACCAAGCTGGGCAAAAATATTTACTCTCAAAGTTTACTGGAAATCATCGATAAATGTCTGAGTTTAGATTATCTCGAACGGCCGCAAAGTGTGTTTTCATTGCAAAAATCATTATTGGAATATACGCCTGAACCCAAGAAAAAAATCAGCTTCATGAATAAAATTGTTGATGCTCTAAATAAACCTTTATAAATTAAGTCGCTAAGTATGCAAGCATGAAATTTACTATTTATCAAAATATATATACTTCAAAATTTCTCGTTAGCGAAGCCCACCACCACCGGCACCGG
>PHCL01000275.1 GCA_002842195.1 Betaproteobacteria bacterium HGW-Betaproteobacteria-20
GGCGGCAAGCTAATTTCTGTTAAAATAACGATCGAAAAAGCACTTAATATCCATTTAACCTTAACTAAAGTAGAAAATCATGGCACAAGAAGATAACAACGCAGCAGAACAGCAACAACCGGGTTTCAGTATTGAAAAAATTTATGTGAAAGACGCGTCACTGGAAATTCCAAATGCACCACAAATTTTTACAGACCGTATGCAGCCGCAAGTGAACATTGAGTTGAGTAATGCGGCACAAGCGCTTGAAGAGGGCGTGTTTGAAGTGGCAATTAAAGTCACAGTAACTTCAAAAATTGAAGATAAAACCGTATTTTTGGTTGAAGTGACGCAAGCCGGGATTTTCCAGATCCGTAACGTACCAGAAGAAAATCTGGATATGATTATTGGCATTACCTGCCCAAATATTTTGTTCCCTTATGCACGTGAAGCGGTTTCTGATTTAGTGGTACGTGCCGGTTTTATGCCGGTATTACTCAATCCAATCAATTTTGAAGCGTTGTTTGCACAACAAAAACAACAACAAGCTGAACAAGCAGAAGCTGTAGCTAAACACTAGTTTTTGATGCCGAACAGCCTGTCAAAATTACTGATAACAGCCAGCATCCTGGCGTTGATGCCACTTTCGGCATCGGCACTGGATTTTCGTTCTGTAGCTGTGCCTAAAGCGGTGCTGTATGATGCACCCTCAAATGCCGCTAAAAAAGTCTTGCTGCTCGGCCAGGATTATCCAGTAGAAATTGTGGTTAATTTGGGTGACTGGCTGAAAGTGCGCGATGCGCAAGGTAGCCTGAACTGGGTTGAAGCAAAGCAGTTATCCGGCAAGCGCACAGTAATGATTACTGCAGATAGTGCAGAAATAAGGCAAGCCGCAGATGCAACATCTAAGCTGATTGCAACTTTAGAAAAAGAGGTGTTGCTGGAAGTTGCAGACGTAAAACTTAGTAATGGCTGGGTTAAAGTGAAGCATCGGGATGGTGTAACTGGTTATGTTTTACTTTCGACAACCTGGGGTTTTGAGTAAGACTTGGGTTTTTTGAATAAAACATGGGGTTTTGAATAAATGGCAGATTTAATTAAATGACCAAAATTGCCGTTTTAGGGGCAGGAGCATGGGGTACGGCGCTCGCCATGAATATCAGCCAGCGTCACAATGTCTCGTTATGGGCGCGTAATGCCGGACATGTTTCTGGTATGCGTAAAGCACGTGCAAATCCGCTGTACTTAGGCGATTTTAAATTTAACGACCAATTGCAGGTGGAAGATGACTTGCAAACTGCGCTTAATGAGGCTGATTTAGTACTCTCGGTTGTACCTACTGCCGGTTTTCGCGCAATACTCCAAGATATCAAAACGCTAGGCTGCAAGCTGCCCATTATTTGGGCGAATAAAGGCTTGGAGCCGCTATCTGCAAAACTACCTTACGAAGTTGCATCAGAAGAACTGGGTGATCCAAAAGTCACAGGCCAGCATTGGGGCGCGTTATCAGGCCCAAGCTTTGCCGCGGAATTAGTCCGCGGCTTGCCAACCGCAGTAACTTTAGCGGCCAGTGATGAGGCGTTTTCAAATGAAGCCGCTTTGCTGATACACGGCGCAAATTTGCGTGTGTATCACACGACTGATGTTATTGGCGTTTCGGTTGGCGGCGCGGTTAAAAATGTCATGGCGATTGCCGCTGGCATCAGTGACGGCATGGGTTTTGGTAATAACGCCCGTGCCGCCATGATTACCCGTGGCTTGGCAGAAATGACGCGCTTCGGCATGGCGCTAGGCGCAAGCCCAGAGACCTTTATGGGGCTAGCAGGTGCTGGCGATTTAATTTTAACCTGTACCGGTCAATATTCTAGAAACAGGGAAGTTGGCCTGCAATTAGCCAGTGGTAAGTCACTGGCAGATATTCTACAAGGCCTGGGCCATGTGGCGGAAGGCGTAAACACTACTGCTGAAGTGATGCGCCGTGCCAATAAAATGCAGGTGGATATGCCAATTACTTATGAAGTAGATCAGGTATTGTCGCACGGAAAAAGTGCAAAAGATGCAGTGGTCGATTTGCTGGGGCGCGAGCAAAAAGCCGAAGGGGTTTAGCTTCGCGTGTTCTATGGACAGCCGGAGTGCTGGCCGAGCTGTAATCTCATTACATTAATCACAGATTCTGACTTAGCCGGAGTGGCAACTTATGCCCCACCTTCAAAACCAACCTGCCGCCAGGCTTCATATAACAACACCGCAGCACAGTTAGATAAATTTAAACTACGGCTATCAGGCAACATCGGCAGGCGCAGTCTATGTTCAGACGTAAATTCACTGCGAATTTCTTCAGGTAAGCCACGTGTTTCCGGGCCAAATACAAATACATCCTCATCTTTAAATTGAGCGTTACTATGCCGCGCGCTGCCTTTAGTGGTGATGGCGAATAACCGTTTACCCGCCAGCGCAGCCTTGCAATCCGCCCAGTTTTCATGCAGTTGCAGACTGGCGTATTCGTGATAATCCAAACCCGCGCGTTTGAGTTGTTTGTCTTCCAGGCTAAAACCCAAAGGTTTTACCAAATGCAATTGCGCACCGGTATTGGC
>PHCL01000276.1 GCA_002842195.1 Betaproteobacteria bacterium HGW-Betaproteobacteria-20
TATATTACCGGGCAAAAGTATCAAACCTGGGTAGTCAATAAAGCAGAATACAAATTATTTAAGGATGGTTTCAGCGTGCAAAAGTTGGAAGAAGCGGGCTTACTTGTTAACGCCGTATTAAACTAGGCCGTATTAAAATTAGGCTTTAACAAATTAGGCCGTATTAAAATTAGAAGGAGATTTTATGACATCCAGTAAAGTTTATAGCAACCAGGAAATTGAAGATAAACTAAAATCTGAGTTACCGCATTGGTTTTTTGAAAATGGCTGGATACGCCGAAAATATAAAACCAGCGGCTGGAAATCCACCTTGATGGTGGTAAATACAGTCGGGCACTTGGCGGAAGCTGCCTGGCATCATCCGGATTTAACCGTTTCTTACGCATTTGTAATCGTGAAACTTTGCACGCATGACGCCAAAGGCATTACTGATAAAGATTTTGAACTGGCGACCAAAATTGAGCAAGTCATTCACTGGCAGCCAGCGCTGGAAGGCGGCGCTTTAACCGGTACTCCGAATGATGATGTGCGGTTTAAGTATATTAAGTACGATTAAACTGTCATTGCGGGTGTGAACTGTAACTTTGCGTTAAACAGATTACGACTATAGAGCAGAGTTGCAGCGTCATTTTTGGACTGGTTTTAAAATTTCATTTGTTTATCAAACCGCCCAAAATGCAGCATTATCGTTGGTAAAATTAATAAGTTAAGGATAGTTGAGGTAACTAAACCGCCGACGATGATGGTGGCCATTGGGCCTTCAATTTCTCGCCCAGGCTGACCACTGCCCATAGCCAGGGGTAGCAAGCCTAGTGAAGTTACTAAGGCCGTCATTAAAATGGAAGGTAGCCGTTCAGAAGCGCCGCGTATGCAGGTTTCCATCCCCCATACGCAGTTTTCCTCATCAACCAGATGCTGGTAGTGCGATACCATCATAATAGAGTTGCGTAGCGTGATGCCAAACAATGTCACGAAGCCGACCAGCGAGCCCAGTGAAATCCAGCCACCGGTGAACATGGCAGCCAATACGCCGCCAATCAAGGCAAAAGGCAGGTTGGCGAAAGTGAGCAGCAGATTGCGTATTCTGCCAAAGGCGATATACAGCATGAGGAAAATACCAACGCCAGCCAGCAGTGAGTGCACAATCAAATCTTCGCGTGATTGGGCATTGGCTTCGGCTTCACCTGTGTAAGTGACAAAGTTACCAGGTGATAAGTCCAGCTCTTTTTTGATGCGCGCTTTCATTTCTTTAGCAAAGCTACCGATGTCGCGATTGTTAATATTGCTGGTGATGGTTTGAATGCGTTTTGCACCTGCGTGCAGAATTTTTGAGCGGCCATTTTCCTGGCTGATGTTGGAAACGTCTCTTAGATAAATGATTTTTCCGTCAGGGTTTTTAAGCGGAAGATTGCCAATTTCACGCAAGTCGTCACGCACACTGCGGCTAAACATCACATTTACGCTGGTCACCTGATTACCCTGGTAAATTTGCGTAGCCTGAACTCCTTCATACGCGGCTTGTATGTTTTCCAGTACGTCTAACGATTGCAAACCATACTGTGCCAATCGTTCCGGACGTAAACGTATAGTGAGTTCCGGGGTACCCGGGGGTGATTGTATCTGTACGTCGGCCGCACCAGAAATACTGCTGAGTATGCTTGCTACTTCGCGTGCATCGCGATCCAGCGCATCTAAATCCTGTCCGTGAATATTAATGACCATGGCCGCGGTATAGCCGGAAATGGTTTCTTCAATGCGCTCTGTTAAAAAGGTGTTAATGGCAAAGGTCACGCCGATAAAACCTGTTTCAGCAATGCCGTCGCCATCGTCATCTACTTCTTCACCGGCAAGTTCTTCGCGTATGCGATTTAATATATAGCGTTGTTCGGGGCCAGTTGCATTGCCGAGTTCAATCTCAAATTCGCTGTAATGTGTGCCGAATGTATCTGCAGCATTGGGCGCGCGGCCTACCCATTGTGTGACGGATTTTACGCCTTTAATATTACCAATGACCTTAGACACCTGCTTACCTATGCGCAACGACTCTTGCGCAGAGGTACCGGGTATAGCGGTCATGTGCATGATGTAATGGCCTTCGTGCAAACTCGGGATAAATTGGCTTTTAAACAAGGGCAATATTCCTAGGCCCAGCGCAATGGTGATAGTGGCAATGCTAATGACCATCAGGTAATGCCGCTCAATGCGATGTAGCAGGCGTATATAACCTTTTTTTATCCATGCGATGAACGGCGGATCTTCACTATCCAGTTTTCCGCGCGAAAAAAATAGATAACACAGCGCAGGAGTCACAGTGAGTGCGACCACTAATGAGGCGATAATCGCGCTGATATAAGCATAACCTAAAGGTGCAAATAGCTTGCCCGCCACACCAGACAAAGTGAGTAGCGGCAGGAACACCAGCACGACAATAACCGTGGCATACACTACCGAGCTGCGCACTTCCATAGAAGCATTAAATACGACCTGATACGCGGGCAACGGGTTGCTCAGTAAGCGATTTTCACGCAACCGGCGGAAAATGTTTTCGGTGTCAATAATGGCATCATCGACC
>PHCL01000277.1 GCA_002842195.1 Betaproteobacteria bacterium HGW-Betaproteobacteria-20
GCGCATGTGCAACAATGGCATGGCCAATATTTAGCTCATCTATGCCCTCAATTGCGGCGATTTCATGCACATTATGATAATGCAGGCCATGACCTGCATTCACCACCAAACCCAATTTCAAGCCGAGGCTTACTGCATCTTTTATGCGTTGTAATTCCAGAGCTTTATCTGCAGGATTTTCAGCATCGGCAAACGTGCCTGTGTGCAGTTCAATCACTGGTGCACCGGTTTTTTTAGCGGCTTCAATCTGCACTGCATCCGGGCCAATAAATAATGAAACTCGGATGCCTGCGTCACTTAATTTTCTTACCGCTTTTTGCACGTTGGCAAAGTTCCCTGCCACTTCCAGCCCACCCTCAGTCGTGCGTTCTTCGCGACGTTCTGGCACTAAACAAACATCTTCTGGTGCAACTTGCAGTGCAATAGCAATCATTTCATCCGTCACAGCGCACTCAAGATTCATACGGGTTTGCAACAAGTTGCGCAGCGCATGCACATCGGCATCCTGCATGTGACGGCGATCTTCACGCAGGTGCAGCGTGATACTATCAGCACCCGACTGTTCGGCACGCAAAGCGGCTTGCACCACGCTTGGGTATTTAGTACCGCGCGCCTGGCGTATGGTGGCTACGTGGTCGATGTTTACACCTAGTTTAATCATTTATATTGCCTATAAGCCTTGTAAATCTATTAAAAGTTGTCGTGTATGCAAAGGTTTATCACCCAGATAATGCGCCAATAAATAGCGCATTAACTGCTTGCTTTGCTGTTGCGTTTGCGGATGACTATAATCATCGCCTGTCATATCAATCAAAGTTCTGCCAAGCAATTGTACGCCATATTTTGCGCGGCCTGACCCGCCGTTGAACGTGTTGTTCAGTTTAGTTGCGCCATGCTCCGCCTGGTAGCGATAGATTTGATCTTCCACAATGACTTCATCAGATTCGTCTTTATGCAGAGGAATCGCATAGCCTAACTCCTGCAACAACTTAAGCTCAAACCGGCGCAAGGTGGTAGCTAAATCTTGCCCGCTAGCCAATACTTTTAAGGTGGCGCTGTAATACTCGAATAAGGCTTCATGCGGGTCTTCACGCGGCAACAGACGCAACAGCAACTCGTTCAGGTAAAACCCGCACATCAGGGCCTCACCCTTTAGCAGCAACAAACCACCACCCCATTCCAGACTATGCAATGTTTTAAGTTCTAACTTACCAGACCACGTGGCTATTAATGGTTGAAAAGACTGCAACATGCCGCGCATGGCGGATCTGGGTCGTCTAGCACCCTTAGCCGTGGTTGCTACACGGCCAAAACCATGTGCAAATAACTCAACCACCAGACTGGTTTCTTTAAATGGATAGGTATGCAGCACATACACGGCCTGATTATCTTGACGATGTGGATTTGAGCCTGCCGCCGCCATTACTGAAGTGGCTCAGTTAAACTTTGTAAACTGTTATTGTCGGCTTTTAAAATCAGTAACGGTACCAGCATTTCAGTACCTGAGAATAGAATCATTGCGTATTTAATATCGTCTGCTGCATGAGCAGGCGTGAACTTACCAAAGCCGTATCGCGAGTTGCGCATAAGCTGCCAGGCGCCTTTAGGTTCAGCATATTCAGGTTTATCAAAATGATGTCTAATCTCTTCTGTAGACAAGCTTTTTAACGGGTAATCGCCGTTATCTGCCAAAATCACCCAACCCATTTCACCAGCTTTACCTGTGTTTTTTAACTGATATAAATACCATTCATCCTCTTCATAAACCAAATGAAACACATTGTTAATCGCACCCGTTTTACGATTAACGGCGTAATAAACGCCTTGGTCATCCAGCTCAATTGGCTTGCCATAAACAGGAAGATTGTAAACGTTATTTGGCATCGCTATCCCAAAGTCAATAACCCAGGCTTTTTAGCGCCCTTTCGTCATCAGCCCAACCACCTTTAACTTTTACCCACGTTTCCAGATAAACCTTACCACCAAAAAGTTTTTCCATATCCTGACGTGCTTCAGTGGATATCTGTTTCATTTTTTCGCCATTTTTACCAATCAGCATAGGTTTCTGACTGTCTTTATCAACAATAATTGCACAAAAAATGCGACGCAAGTTGCCAATCACTTCAAATTTTTCAATTTCTACCGCAACTGAATAAGGAATTTCATCACCCAATAGCCTGAAAATTTTCTCACGTACCAGCTCTGCCGCTAAAAAACGCTCATTTTTATCGGTAAGCTCATCTTCAGAATAGATGGCCTCCTGCTCTGGCAAATATTTGCGTATGGTTTGCAAAAGCTCATCTAAATGCAGGCTTTTTTTAGCGCTTACTGGCACAATATCTGTGAATGGAAACTCTAAATCAAAATCCTGAATCAATGGCAATAAATTACCTTTATCACCCATCAAATCTGATTTATTCACCACCAGAATCGTCGGCGTTTTTTCTGAAAGCAAGGCTAATACTTTGCGATCTGCATCGCCTAATTTCATCGGTTCAATCACAAAAAGTACGACATCCACTTCAGTGAGTACTTGCGTGACTGTTTTATTTAAGCCTTTATTCAAC
>PHCL01000278.1 GCA_002842195.1 Betaproteobacteria bacterium HGW-Betaproteobacteria-20
AGCAGTACGCGCGACAGCGTAGTGCCTGCTATCCTCTTTGCGGACACGAATGTCAAAAGAAGTCACACCCAAGTAGGATTCAACCTCGAACATGCCTTCAATGAAAACAATAAGCTTACACTGACACCCTATGTTGGTACACGTAAAAACGCACAAGTGCTCACTACAACGCCACTTGCCACTGTGTTAAAAGGCACCGGCACGGCAACTAACGCTTGTATCGGCACAAATCCAACTCGCGGCACTTGCGCGCGACTAAGTGAAATTGATCGTGAGTTTTACGGTACTGATGCTCGTTGGGATAACACTGGAAAGCTGGCTGACATGCCTTATAACATTAGCCTAGGTTTAACTTATGGCAAACAAAAAGACGCGCGCTTGGATACAAACATTCTTAACAATGGCTTCAAAGTCAGCGTCTTAAATCGTGATGAAGATAATATTGCTAAAAACTTTGACCAGTACATTCAAGGTAAACTGGGACTGACAAATACAATAGATCTACATGCAGGTGCTCGCCACACCAAAGTTAAACTTCAAGTAAATGATAACTTTCTTACTGGAACAGGCAATAACGGAGATAATAGCGGTTCTGTTGAGTATCAAAAAACCACACCTGTCATTGGTGCCACTTGGAAGGTAACCCCCGCATTTAATCTATATGCAAATTTTGGCAAGGGTTTTGAAACGCCAACTTTTATCGAAGCAGCATTTGATAACGTAACAACTGGCGTTGCAAGCAAACCAAATCTTGAGCTTAAAGCGTCTGAAAGCAATAACTTTGAATTAGGTGCCAAAGCCTTCATTGGAGATAACACCCAAGCCAACCTTAGCTTATTTAGAATAACGACAAAAAACGAAATTGTAACCAATCAAACGGTGTCGGGCAGATCAAGCTTTAGCAACGCAAACGACACTAAACGCACAGGCGCAGAATTAGCATTAGATTCCCAATTTTCGAATAACATCTCTACATATGTTTCATATTCATTGTTAAATGCAAAGTTCGATTCAGACTTTACAACATCTTCTGGTAGAACAATTGCATCAGGCGACAAAATCCCTGGCACTTACAAGACACAAATCTATGCTGAAGTTGCTTGGAAATATGCACCAATAGGCTTTAACACTGCGTTCGAAGGCCGTCACAATAGTAAAGTATATGTCAATGACACCAATACCGACACTGCGCCTTCTTACACCATTTTTAACCTACGCGCTGGTTTTGAACAAAAATTAGCCAACTGGCGCTTTAGTGAATATTTACGAGTAGAAAATATGTTTGATAAAGATTATATCGGCTCTGTACGTGTAAACGATGGCAACAATCTTTTCTTTGAGCCAGCCGCAGGTAGAAATTATTTGCTGGGTTTAAATGCTAACTACGCGTTCTAACAATTAACATAACAACTAACCCGCTTCGGCGGGTTTTTTTTGATTCGCTAACGGCAGAAAGTAAATCTGCCGACTTAGTGATTTTAATGATGATTTAGTGTTTAATGCTTTGTGTTTAATACCTAGCTAAAATAAACTCGCAATTTATTATTCGTCTTACTTGAAAAAACTATCTATTGAGAACTTTATGAAAATTATCGTCGACCTGAAAATTTTAGATGACCGCTTACACCAGCAAATGCCAGCTTACGCAACCGTTGGCTCTGCTGGCTTGGATTTACGTGCATGTATAGATGCGGCCATTACGCTGCAGCCCGGTGAAACCACGCTAATTCCGACCGGAATGGCGATTCACCTGGATAATATTTATTACGCGGCGCTGATTTTACCGCGCTCCGGGCTTGGTCATAAACACGGCATTGTTTTAGGCAATCTGGTCGGCTTGATTGATTCTGACTACCAAGGTCAGCTCATGGTGTCTTGCTGGAACCGTGGCAACACTGCATTTGAGGTTAATCCTATGGAGCGCATCGCGCAGTTGATGATAGTGCCTGTAGTGCAAGCTGAGTTTCATGTAGTCGATGATTTTGACACAAGTGAGCGCGGCGAAGGTGGCTTTGGCAGTACCGGCAAACATTAAACCAGTTTTTGTACTAAAAATATGATTATTATTGCTATTTAACTGATATTTCCCTTGAGAAAAGATTCGCTTTCATACTATAATTGCGGTCTTTCGAAAAAAGCAGAAGTTTGGAGATTAACCATGGCACGTGTATGTATGGTAACTGGCAAAAAGCCAATGGTGGGTAACAATGTTTCTCACGCAAATAACAGAACAAAACGCCGTTTTTTACCTAATTTGCAAAACCGCAAATTCTGGGTTGAAAGCGAAAATCGCTGGGTAAGCATGCGCATTACTAATAATGCCCTACGTACTATCGACAAAAACGGTATTGATGCCGTGCTTGCCGGTATGCGTGCTGACGGTCATAAAATTTAAGGTAGAACATTATGCGCGAAAAAATTAAATTAGAATCAAGTGCTGGTACAGGTCATTTTTATACCACTACTAAAAACAAACGTACCATGCCAGGTAAAATGGAAATCAAAAAATTTGACCCAGTGGTTCGTCAACACGTAATGTACAAAGAAACTAAA
>PHCL01000279.1 GCA_002842195.1 Betaproteobacteria bacterium HGW-Betaproteobacteria-20
AGCAGGGGATGTTAAAGCCATGAAGTTTACTTGTTTAATACCTGACTTGGCTTTTATCTAGTAAAATCAACGCTTAATCAATCAGTTTGAACATCAAGAAAGTTTTCTTTGTATATATCCCAACAAATTGCCGCTAATGCCGTGAATCAGGTGTTATCTGGTCGTAATCTAACGTTAGCGCTGCCCGCTGCATTGGCTATTTTTCCTAACGCTACACCTCAGCAGCGTGGGGCGGCACAGGATTTAAGTTACGGCACTTTGCGGTTTTTTGGTGAAATTGATGCCTACCTTGTGCAACTGTTAGAAAAGCCGCTCACTGATAATCGCATTAATGCGTTGTTGCTGGTGGCAATTTATCAGTTATTACATGATAAAGCGGATGCATTTACCGTGGTGAATCAAGCGGTGCATGCTGTCAGCGAGCTTAAAAAGCCAGTACCTAAAAGTTGGGCCAAGGGCTTGGTAAATGCTATTTTGCGTAATTTTTTACGGCAGAAAGAAGCACTTAGTGCCAAATTTAAGGCCAATGAAGTGGCAACTTACTCTCATCCGCAATGGTGGATTAACAAGCTCAGAATGCAATATCCTAACCATTGGCAAGGCATGTTGGAAGCGGGTAATGAGCATCCGTCCATGACTTTGCGGGTGAATACGCAAAAAATCAGCATAAACGATTACATGCAGTTATTAGCGCGCCAGGATATTGAGGCAACGCATATCGGTGGACAGGCGGTGGTTTTAACCAAACCGCAACCTGTAGAAAAAATTCCTGGATTTACCGATGGCATTATTTCGGTGCAGGATTATGGTGCGCAGTTAGCAGCATATTTGCTGGACCTGAATTTGCAGGCGATGCCGCCGAATATCCGTTTACTCGATGCCTGTTGTGCACCAGGCGGTAAAACGGGGCATATTCTAGAGCTTGCCGACGTACAAATGACCGCACTGGATAATGATGAGGCACGTTTGCAGCGCGTGCAAAGCAATTTAGATAGACTCCAATTAAAGGCTAATTTAGTGACGGGTGATGCTGCCTCTGCAACTTGGTGGGATGGCAAACTATTTGATAGAATTCTGGCCGATGTACCATGTACAGCTTCCGGTATTGTGCGGCGTCATGTGGATATCAAATGGTTGCGACGCGAGGCGGATGTAACTTCATTTACTGTTCAGCAGGCTAAAATCTTGCCTAATTTATGGCAGATGTTGGCAAAGGGTGGTAAATTGCTCTATGTAACGTGTTCCGTATTTAATGAAGAAAATCAAGGGCAAGTGGATAAATTTTTACAAAATAATGCTGACGCTACACAATTGCCCTTTGAACTGCCAGCTAACTGCCCGCAAGACGGTATTAAGCAGTTAAATGGCCAGCTAATTCCCACAAGCGCACACGATGGCTTTTTTTATGCATTATTGCAAAAAAATTAAACATTTTTTATTGGTTGGTTTGCTGTCGCTGTCTGCGACCACTGCGATTGCCGGCAATAGCAGTTTAAATATTAGAAGCGCCGAATTAGTTCCGATTGAGGATGCTTATGTACTGAACGCCGATGTTGATATGAAATTTAGCCCAAGAGTAGAAGAGGCGATTGG
Source organism: Betaproteobacteria bacterium HGW-Betaproteobacteria-20 (assembly GCA_002842195.1). Lineage (GTDB taxonomy): Bacteria > Pseudomonadota > Gammaproteobacteria > Burkholderiales > Methylophilaceae > Methylotenera. The sequence continues at coordinate 1,594 of PHCL01000279.1, forward strand.
CAAAGGTTTTGTGCTCAATTTTTTAGTGGAATTTCAGTTAGCCATACCACGTAAATATTGGTTTAATGATGAAATTGTTACAGTAACCCACGAAATTTCTTTGAATTATCATGCGTTATCAAGACAATTCCTGGTGACTCGAGGCGATCAGCAAAAAGCTTTTGTCAGGTTAGATGAAGCACTTGATGACTTATCTGATATTAACGGATTAAAAGTTTTTCAAAAATCAGATATTGAAAAAGATACGACGTATCAAGCGGCGCTGTTGATGCGTCTGAACACTAAAAAATTACCCCAGGCTTTACAAGGCGATACCATAAGCACAGATGATTGGAAAATAAGATCGCAGCGCTTTGAATGGGTGCCTAACCTGGCTTTAAGTCTGGTTAAACCAGAATCTGCTAAATGAGATACATCGTATTTATCAGCACCTTTTTAGGCGCATTTTTACTGTACTTATTATCTAATGCAAGTGCTAACACAGCAGCATCTGGCGAGTATTACACCTTGCTGGTCACGCTTAATATCGTGTTGGCTACATTTCTTGTTATCGTCATTGGTTATCAGGTGTGGCGCTTGGCCAGGCAAATCCGCAAACATGTGGTGGGTAGCCGTTTTACTTTGCGTTTGTTAACAAGCTTTGCATTGATGGCAATGATTCCCGGTTTAATCGTGTACTTGGTTTCAGTCAATTTTTTGACGCGTTCTATTGAGTCCTGGTTTAATGTGAAGGTAGAAACTGCGCTGGAAGGCGGCCTTAATTTAGGTCGTACCGCTTTAGATATTATGTTGGCCGATGTGCAGGAGAAAGGCGAAAGCATGGCAATTAGCCTCGCATTTCAGCCTTTTAAAACGCATTCCATATTGAATGAGTTACGTGAAAAAAACGGTATTCAAGATGCTACTTTATTGACGGTGCAGGGTCGGATTCTAGAAGTATCGAACAGTGATTCAGC
>PHCL01000280.1 GCA_002842195.1 Betaproteobacteria bacterium HGW-Betaproteobacteria-20
GTATTTTGCAACGCCATCATGACAAAACGCTCGCCCATCGGTTGCTCCAGCACTACGTCAAGCATCGGCAATAAACCGTGGTGTAAATGCTGCTCGCGCAACGCACTTACGCTCTCAATAGCGTGACCTGATAAAAACAGCTTAAGCATTTCATCAAACAAGCGGCTGGGCGGCACGTCTTGCAGTAAGTCGGCATTTTTGGCGATGGGTGCTTCTGTTTTTGCTTCAATCTTTAAACCCAACTTGGCTGATAGCCGCACTGCGCGCAGCATGCGTACGGGGTCTTCCTGGTAGCGCGTAATTGGGTCGCCTATTATACGCAACACGCCGGCCTTGATATCGGCATAACCATTGTGAAAATCTAATACTTCCTGGCTGGACGGGTCGTAATAAAGCGCATTAGCGGTAAAATCGCGACGCACTGCATCTTCAATGATTGAACCAAATACGTTATCGCGAATAATACGGCCGGAATCTGCAATTTTTGCGTCACTGCTTTCTTCAAGATGGCTGCCGCGAAAGGTAGAAACTTCAATGGTTTCATCGCCAAATAATACATGCACTAATCTAAACCGTTTGCCAATGATGCGCGAACGCCTAAACACGCGGCTTACTTCTTCAGGCGTAGCATCGGTTGCTACATCAAAGTCTTTAGGCGGGTGATTAAGCACTAAATCACGCACCGCGCCGCCTACAATATAAGCTGAAAAACCTGCTTTTTGCAGGCCCTCAGTGGTTTTAAGTGCGGCATTGCTTAGTAAATTCCGTTCAATTTTGTGGGTCTTATGCGAGATGACTAACGCGCCGTGATTTTTGACTGCATGATTATCCGTATTTTTTCGAGTAGGTTTTTTTGCGCCTAATGTGGGGCGACCAGGCTGAGATTTTTCAGGAACAGTTTTTTCAGCCCTTGTATTTTTGGGCTTAAAAATTTTAGCGAACAGTTTTTTAATCATTGTCGGATTATAGCTTAAAACTAAATACTCGCTTGTGTGCGTTATGCAAAATGGTGCCTATGGATTTCTCTTTAGGTTTTAACCATGGATTTTAACCATGGATTTTAACCATAGGTTTTAATCATAGGTTTTAATCATAAATTTTAACCATGTTCGTTTTTCCAAAGCACATCACTCACCCCGGCTTGCTGGTTAATGCTGCGGCACATCACAAATAATAAATCAGATAAACGATTTAAGTATTGCAATGAAATATCTGTAACAGCTTCACTCCGGTGCAACTCAATTAACCTGCGCTCTGCGCGGCGGCATACAGTGCGTGCAAGGTGGCAATAAGCCGCCGCTTTGGTGCCGCCAGGCAAAATAAACTCTTTTAACGGCGCTAAATCAGCATTCAGGCTATCAATTATTTTCTCTAAATCTTCAATACGCGATTGTTTTAAGATTACGTAACCTGGAATGCAAATTTCACCGCCTAAATTAAATAAATCATGCTGAATTTGCGTGAGCGCAGGGAGCAAAGTTTCCGGCAAAGCTTCGGTCATCATCATGCCGATGACCGAGTTTAATTCGTCCACATCGCCCATTGCCTCCACCCGCAAACTATCTTTGTTAACGCGGCTGCCGTCACCTAATCCTGTGGTGCCATCGTCACCTGTACGCGTATAAATTTTACTCAGTCTATTTCCCATAATGAAGCCCGTTGCCTGTATTAAATTCAATTATAATCTGCCTATTGTAACTGATGCCGACCTTGCTATGAGTGAGCAAACCATAAAGCCCATGCGTAACCAACCAAGCGACTATCGTCCGATAGGCGTGTTCGATTCCGGGGTGGGCGGCATCAGCGTGCTTAAACATATACATGCGCTTTTGCCGCACGAGCAATTACTTTATGTGGCCGATAGCAAATACGCACCTTACGGTAATAAAACGTCAGCAGAAATTACCGCGCGCTGCTTTACGATTGCTGATTTTTTAATTGCGAAAGATGCAAAAGCCTTGGTGGTGGCATGTAACACCGCCACTGCGGCAGCAATTGAAGTTATGCGTGCAAAATATACACTGCCAATTTTTGGTATGGAGCCCGCTGTTAAGCCGGCCGCAGAAGCCAGTAAAAATGGCGTCATCGGTGTGCTGGCAACGGTGGGCACGCTCAAAAGCGCACAGTTTGCGGCACTGCTGGAAAGTTACGGCCGTAATGTCAAAGTCGTCACGCAAGCCTGTGTAGGCTTGGTGGAATGTATTGAGCGTGGCGAATTAAATACCGCAAATACCAAGGCTTTAATTCGGCAATACTGCGCGCCATTGCTGGCAGAAGGCGCAGATACCATCGTGTTAGGCTGCACGCATTACCCTTTTGTACGCGAGGCGATTAGTGATATTGCAGGAAAAGAAATCACCCTGGTAGATACCGGTGCGGCTGTCGCCAACCAGTTAAAACGTCGCCTGAAAGAAGCGGATTTGCTATCGGCTAACGAGCAGCCAGCAAGTGTGCTTTTTTGGACAAATAGTGAATCGGCAGATGCGAAACAGGTGATTACTCAGTTGTGGGGTGAAAGTG
>PHCL01000281.1 GCA_002842195.1 Betaproteobacteria bacterium HGW-Betaproteobacteria-20
GCGGTCACACCAGGTCAATCTGCAGTTGTGTACGAAAGTAATGTCTGCCTGGGCGGCGGCATCATCACCGCAGCTATTTAATCGTTTATTTTAAGCGACAGGCAAACTATCTTTAAACGATTGACGTTTAAGCAAAGCTGTTTGCAAATGCTCCAAATTTGGGTATTCAGCAGATAAATTGATTACCGTGCCAAGACGAAAATTCACGTAGCCCAACATGCAGCCCACAGCAATGTCGGCCAAGCTAAAAGTACCGTTCACGCACCATTTATTTTTGCCTAAATCGTTATTCAAAGCCTGCAAGCCACTACTTACTTTACTCAACTGCCTGTCTATGAAAGCTGCGTCTTGCATTGGCGCGGCTTTACGCTGTTCCAGCATGGTTGCTACGGCAGCATCGCATACGCCATCGGCGAGCGCTTCCCAGCGGCGCACTTTGATTTTCGCACCCAAGTCCTGCGGAATTAAATGCGCTAACGGCGTGCGGTTATCCAGATATTCTACAATCACGCGTGAGTCGTACAAGCTGTCACCATCCGTTAGCACCAACACTGGCACTTTGCCCAGCGGATTGTAATTTTTAACGGGACAATCCGGCGCGGCTAAAACAACTTCTTCTAGCGTGATTTCTATATGTTTTTCGGACGCAACAATACGTACTTTACGGGCATAAGGGCTGTTGACTGTGTATAAAAGTTTCATAATATGGGTGAGTATAATTTTTGCTGATAATTTAGAGTTGATAGCATTATAATTCAAACATCATCATTCACATCACAACCATGACGCTATTTAATCAACATTATCCGTCCAACTCAAGTGTCTTTCACGCACTGGTTTTTCGCCACGTACAAGCTGCACTAGATGAAGATATTGGCACTGGCGATATAACGGCGCAGCTTGTACCGTTAAATCAGCTAGTGAACGCCACTATTATTGTGCGTGAATCCGCTGTTATTTGCGGTATAGATTGGGTAAATGCATGTTTTTGGCAAGTGGATGCCAACATAAAAATTGACTGGCTGGTAGCCGAAGGTGAATGTGTAGAAGCCAATCAGGTACTGTGTGAAATTTCTGGTGCCGCACGCGCGCTGTTAACGGCTGAACGCTGTGCGTTGAACTTTCTGCAAACACTGTCAGCCACCGCGACTGAAACACGCCAATATGTAGATGCCGTTGCTGGCACACACGCTAAAATTTTAGATACACGCAAAACGATTCCACATTTACGTCTGGCACAAAAATACGCCGTTACGGTGGGTGGCGGGCAGAATCAGCGATTAGCCTTGTATGATGGCATTTTAATTAAAGAAAACCATATTGCAGCAGCAGGTAGCATCCGCGCGGTTATGGAGCAGGCATTTGCGCTCAACACCGGCAAAAGCATACAAATTGAAGTTGAAAATTTAAGTCAGCTGCAAGAAGCATTAAACGCAGGTGCGACCAGCATTTTATTAGATAATTTTAATACAGCATTGTTAAGCGAGGCCGTGAGCGTCAATAAAAACGCAAGTAAATGCGCTATTTTAGAAGCTTCCGGCGGCATCACATTAGACAATGTACGGGAAATTGCGCAAACTGGCGTTGATCGTATTTCCATCGGCGCCATTACAAAAAATGTGCGGGCGATTGACTTGTCTATGCGTATTACGCTTTGACCGGTTGGTGAGCTTGTCGGACCAGTCGAAGGGCAACTAAAAAACATGGTGAATCTAGCCACATGTTAAGATATATCGAGTCAATAAAAAGGCAAAGGTAATTTAAATGAGTAACCCAGCTACGTTAAGCAACCCTACTGGCCGCCTTACTTTAGGCAACGTGCTTCGCATGCTGGTGAACGATGGCATGCTGGACAAAATTCAAGCAGAAAAACTCTACAAAGACCGCAAACTCGATAGCTCTAACCTGCATCCACTGGTGGTGGTGGGCGAGCAAAAATGGAAAAATCTCCGTCCACCCCATAAAGCCATAAACGTTGAAACCTTATCTACCTGGCTAGCAGAGCGTGCTGACTTGGATTATTACCATATTGATCCACTCAAGTTAGATTTTGGCTCTGCCGCAAAAATCGTCTCCCAGGCTTATGCCGAGCGGCTAAGAATCATGCCTATTTCGGTTAAAAATGGCGAAGCCGTCATCGCGACTACCGAGCCTTTCAGCACCGATTGGATAGCGGATCTTGAACGTGTGCTGAAGATGAAAATTAAATTAGTCGTGGCTAACCCGCTGGAAGTCAGCCGCTATCTACCTGAAATTTACAGTCTGGCCAACTCAATGAATGCGGCTGATTTAGCAAAATCTGGCCAAATCGTCGGCGTACAGAATTTTGAGCAGTTAATCGAATTAGGCAAAGATAAAAACCTGGATGCGAATGAACAGCATGTGGTGAATATTGTGGATTGGCTGTTTAAATATGCATTTGAACAGCGCGCCAGTGATATTCACCTGGAACCGCGTCGCAGTATGGGCATCATGCGCTTTAGAATTGATGGTGTGCTGCATC
>PHCL01000282.1 GCA_002842195.1 Betaproteobacteria bacterium HGW-Betaproteobacteria-20
GGTTTATTGGTACTTGCCTTTATGGTGGTTGCACCTTTTTTTGCACCCATCGCCTGGGCGGGGATCATCGCTTATGTTGCCTGGCCTGTGTCCACCCGCATTCTTGGCTGGTGTAATCATCGCGATGCGCTTGCGGCCAGCATTACCACTGCATTAGCAGCGCTTATGCTGTTTTTACCTTTAATTTGGCTGGTTTGGCTAGCTCAGCAAGAGTTAACTAATGCCTTTCCCGCGCTGCAAGCTTTTCTGGCTCAGCCGCCGCCAGTGCCGGAAACGTTGCAAAGCATTCCATGGTTAGGGGATTGGCTTGTGCAATTACAAGTTAATCTTACGACTAATCCTCAAGGTGTATCCCAAATAGTAAAAACATGGTTCGCCACCAATGCGAACAATGTGACTTCTATTGTCGGTGGTGTCGGCAAAAACCTAGCTAAACTTATTTTTGTAATCGTGATTTTATTTTTCTTTTTTCGTGATGGCGCACGTATTTTACGCGAACTTCGCCACGTCTTAGAGCGTTTTATCGGCCAGCAAATACATAGTTACCTGCATGCTGTTGGTAGCACCACACGCGCTGTGGTTTATGGCTTATTTCTCACTGCATTTGTACAAGGAGTAGTGGCAGGGTTAGGTTATTGGGTCGCAGGATTATCTTCGCCCGTTATATTTGGCTTACTCACAATGCTACTAGCACTTATTCCATTTTGCACGCCAATCGCTTGGGGAACGGCTGGCTTATGGTTATTAATACAAGGCGAAACTGGTGCAGCCATTGGCGTTTGGCTTTGGGGCGCAGCCGTTGTAAGCCAGCTTGATAACTTTTTGCGCCCTATATTTATCAGTAGCGTAAGTCCCATTCCATTTCTTTTTATTTTATTTGGCGTATTAGGCGGCTTGCTCGCTTTTGGCTTGGTTGGCCTCTTTATTGGGCCCATCATCTTAGCCATTATTTGGGCGATTTGGCGCGAATGGGTCGCGCATCTAAAAGATGAAGAAATCAGTACTATTTGAAGTTTTACACAATAACTAATGTAAAAAGGTTTTTAAAGTGAATGAATTACAATCAATCGGTACGTGGTGGATGTGGGTGGGCTTTGGCGTTTTTGTGATTGCCATGTTGGGCATTGATATGTTTGCACTTGGCCGCAAAGGCGCACATAAAGTGAGCGCGAAAGAAGCACTAGTTTGGTCACTCATTTGGTTTGCGCTTGCCATGCTGTTTGGTGGCGTTTTGTGGGGCTGGCTTGACCACACGATTGGGCGCGAGGTCGCCGACACCAAAGTCATGGAATACCTAACGGGTTATCTGCTCGAAAAAACCCTAGCCATGGACAATATTTTTGTCTTTGTTATGATATTTAGCTATTTTGCTGTTCCGCTTGAGTTTCAAAAACGCATTCTTGTCTATGGTGTGCTGGGTGCAATTGTGTTGCGCGCTTTGATGATATTGCTGGGCGCTTGGTTAATTGCACAGTTTCATTGGATACTGTATATGTTTGGAGCGTTTTTGCTCATCACCGGCATTAAAATGTTCATCTTTGCTGACCATGAACCTGATCTCGCTAAAAACCCGATTTTAAATTGGTTGCGTAATCACGTGCGCATCACCGAAAACTATCATAGTGATAAATTTTGGGTCTATGAAAAAGGCATACGTTGGTTCACACCGATGTTTCTAGTGTTAGTACTCATCGAGATATCTGACGTGGTGTTCGCGATGGATAGTATCCCAGCCATTTTTGCTATTACCAACGACCCTTTCATTGTGTTTACCTCCAATATCTTTGCTATTTTAGGCTTACGCGCCTTATACTTTTTGCTTGCAGACATGGCCGATCGTTTCCATTTGCTAAAATACGGTTTGGCAGTTGTACTTATATTTGTCGGCACAAAAATGCTGATTGTAGACTGGATTAAAATTCCGGTTGCCGTGTCGCTAAGCGTGGTGATTGCTGTGCTAGGTATCAGCATACTATTGAGCTTAAAATCTAACCGCAGACTTCCGCCAAATTAGGGCAAGGTGCTGACACACACAAATTTTTGATAAAATGAGAAGACTGGTTTTACGGGTCAGTCAAATAAAAAGGGGCAGAAATATCTGCCCCTTTTTATTTTTTTTAATTACAAACTAAGCGATTAAGCCACTTAAACTTCCAACTGCGGACGACCGGCTTCTGGCCAATCCAAATGGTAGAACTGACCACGTGGTTGATCTTTACGCTCATAAGTATGTGCACCAAAGTAGTCTCGCTGACCTTGTAACAGGTTAGCTGGTAAGTCTGCACTGCGGTAGCCATCGTAATAAGCCAATGCTGCACTGAAACCCTGGGCTGGAATACCATTAGTAACTGCAAGCGCAATCACTTTTCGCCAACCTTCTTGCCCTTCATTCATTGCGTTGGTGAAGTATGGGTCTAACATCAAGTTTTTCAAACGTGAATTCAGTGAATAAGCAACCGTGATTTTTTGCAGGAATCGTGCG
>PHCL01000283.1 GCA_002842195.1 Betaproteobacteria bacterium HGW-Betaproteobacteria-20
GCAGACTGGCTGGAAGCCGTCGCCTTTGCCTGGTTAGCCAAGCAGTGTTTAAACCAACAAACCGCCAATCTGCCAGCCGTTACCGGCGCGACAGGCAGGCGTATCTTAGGTGCTATCTACCAACATTAACCATGATTACCGGCGCATTCAGCGGCTGCATTTTTGCGCGCTTATTTTTAAAGTATAATTGCTGACTATTTAGTTTAAACCGTAGAACCTCATTATGACGAACAAACCGACTAAAGCCACCATTACTTTTGATAATGGTGCCGCGCCAATTGAACTGCCTATGCTTTCCGGTACTTTGGGTAATGATGTCATTGATATTCGCAACCTTAGCAAACACGGCGTATTCACCTACGACCCCGGCTTTATGTCTACTGCCGCTTGTAACTCCAGCATCACTTTTATTGATGGTGAAAAAGGGCTGCTTTATTATCGCGGCTACCCGATTGAGCAATTAGCTGAACATTGTGATTTTATGGAAGTTTCTCACCTTTTGATTAACGGTGAACTACCCAATACCACACAAAAACAAGAGTTCACCAACACGATAAACAGCCACACCATGCTGCATGACCAGTTGTCTAATATGTTTAACGGTTTCAGGCGCGATGCGCACCCGATGGCCGTTATGGTGGGTGTGGTTGGCTCAATGTCTGCGTTTTATCATACCAAAGGCGATATTCATGACGCGCTGAGCCGGGAAATCACCGCGCACCAATTACTGGCAAAAGTGCCCACCATCGCAGCATGGAGCTACAAATACAATATCGGTCAGCCGTTTATGTATCCGCAAAATCATCTGAATTATGCTGAAAACATCATGCACATGATGTTTGCCACACCATGTGAACCCTATGTACCCAATCCCGTATTAGCAAAAGCTTTTGACAGGATTTTGATTTTGCACGCAGACCACGAACAAAATGCCTCCACTTCTACCGTGAGGCTGGCTGGCTCTAGCGGCGCCAATCCATTTGCCTGTATCGCGGCTGGCATTGCCTCGCTGTGGGGCCCGGCGCACGGCGGCGCAAACGAAGCTACCCTTAAGATGTTAAAAGAAATTGGCGATGTTTCACGCATAGGCGAATTTATTAAACGCGCTAAAGATAAAACCGATACCTTCCGTCTTATGGGTTTTGGTCACCGTATTTATCGCAATATGGATCCTCGCGCCGCCATTATGCGCAAAACCTGCCACGAAGTGCTGGACGAGCTGGGCTTGAATGACGACCCCATGTTTAAACTGGCGATGGCGCTGGAAAAAATTGCGCTGGAAGATGACTATTTTGTTTCGCGTCAACTGTACCCGAATGTGGATTTTTACAGCGGTATCGTCATGCGCGCCATGGGCATTCCGAACAGCATGTTCACTGCTATTTTTGCGCTGGCCCGTACTGCAGGCTGGATAGCGCAATGGAGTGAAATGAATGCTGACCAAGGACAAAAAATTGGCAGACCCAGACAGCTGTATACCGGTGAAGTCAGGCGTGAATTTGTGCCGATAGAAAAAAGAACGTAATCTGTTTGGTGAAAAACTCAGTCGAGTAGCCTAGCAGGGTGGGCCAGTTTTTCTGCCCACGCGGCATTGTGATGATTCGAGGGCAACAAGTTGCCCTCCCTACAAAAACTAGCTGGCTTCAATAGTACTGCTCTGAGAGCCTTTAGCCAGAGCGGCTCACAGGGCAGTGTTTTTCTCTCGTAAGTTTCTGTTTGATTTTTATCTGGTTTTTAAAAGTTTTATCCGGCAAATCCCATTTGTTTTAAAGCTTCAAATATTTTATTGCTCACCACGCCATAACCGTTCGCGTTTGGGTGTATCTGGTCGGATTTCAGCGCATTGTCTGAAAGTACTTCTGAAAACACGTCTTCAATCAAAGGCGTTGCAGTTTCCTTGGCAACATCTTCATACAATGGATGATCGGTTAAATTTCCCACAGCAGCTCTTAACGCACTGACCTCAGGAATGGCCACCAGAATAGTGGGCACGCCTTGCGCTTTAGATAGCGATAATATGGCTTTTAAATTTGCGATGGTGTTGCTTTGCGGCAGTTGGCGTAATAAGTCATTTCCGCCTAGTTCTACTATCAATAATTCTGGCTTTTGCTGTTCCAGCAAGCGGGGTAAGCGTTCCAATCCTTCAGCTGAAGTATTGCCGGGAATGCCGGCATTGATAATTTCCCAACCCGTAGTTTTGGCTAATAAACTAGGGTAGTCTTCACCCTCGTTTGCACCTGTACCGTAACTTAAACTGTCACCCAATATGAGGACTGTTGAACCTTTGGGGATAGCTGCGTGCTTTTCACCGCCGCCACATGCACCAAGTAAAATGGCCAGGACTAAAATAAACTTTTTCATATTATCTTTATTCGTACGAATGTTATAGGGCAAAGGTTTTTAAAAAAATAAAAAAAGCCAAGCAAACGCCTGGCTTTTTTATGAGCAATTTAACTTAAACTGAAAAAGAAGAGCCGCA
>PHCL01000284.1 GCA_002842195.1 Betaproteobacteria bacterium HGW-Betaproteobacteria-20
GACAGTGCTACCAGTGTAAAAACTGTTATCAGCACATTTTAGAATATACATATAGGGCATTTATATGCTCTTAAAACTCTATCGAGTATTGATTATACCGCCCTTCGACAGGCTTCTCGTACGAATAATGAGCTTTAGCTCATATATTCTGCGGTGATGCCAAGCACTGGTACAGGGAACGCAGTGTTGACTGAGCTTGTCGAAGTCCAACCCCGAGCAACGTTGGCTGAGCTTGTCGAAGCCCGGCAGTTGCCCTTCGACAGGCTCAGGGAACACGACGGTTTAGGGAGGCTCAGGGAACGATGCCGTCGAAGCCGGCGCTAATAGTTAAGCGAGTCATAAAGTTTAGCTTCACCAAGTAACTCCAAGCTGATTTGGTTGGGTAAACAAATGGCCGCTTGCCCTGCGCGCGATAGCCAGCCTTGATGCACGCAATATTGATTATTGCATGGGGATTGGGAGAATCTTGCTTTTCCTTGTGAAATGCTGATGGTGGCATCGCCGATTGGCCCGTGTATATGCACCTCGCGCTGCTGGTTCAGGCTATAGGTGGCGTAAATTTTATCACCCAGCCTGATTTGCACTTTGGCAGCGTGTTCACTGGTCCATAAGGTTTGGAATAAATAAATTACGCACAGCACACCCGCCAGCAGCACAAACCAGTCGCCAATCAATAATTGCTTTGCGGCAAGTTTGGGTTGAGCAAGTAACTTACGGAAGCGTGGTGAACTTAACATTTGGAGTGAGCCAGTTGAGCTTTTTAACCAGGGGTTTTGAGACAAAAATGTTGCCTTTTTCATCAATTGCCATGAAGTTATCAATGCCAAAAGCTTTAGCAGCCTGGTTTCTGTTTTCTGGCGATTCTATAAATATAGGTTTTGATGCCACGTCTGAAAGCACGCCCGCATTGGCTTGTGGCGGCACAAGTACAGTAACTGCCTGGGTATGTTGCGCCGGGTAGCCAGTACGCGGATCAATAATATGGGAGTAACGCTTTCCATTTAGCATAAAGTAGCGTTGATAATCGCCCGAGGTGCCAATTGCCCAGCCGTCGGCTAAGTCTAGCGTGGCGATGGCGGTGGGCTGGCGCGGGTGCTGTATGCCAACACGCCAGGGATTTTCACCATGTTTGCCAAGCGCGATGATGTTGCCGCCAATATTGATCAGCGCATTTTGTGCATGCGCTTTACGCAAATAATCGGCAGCTAAATCCAGAGCATAGCCTTTGGCATAGCCCCCTAAGTCCAGCTTCACCGCACTATTGTTGCTGTAAGCGGTGTTGTTACTCACTACAATATCTGTTATGCTGGGGTTGGTTTTTACCAGTGATTTTATTTTTTCAGCATCAATATTCGCCGCTTTGAATTCATCGTTTTGAAAACCCCACGTGCCAATTAAATGACCAATAGCAGGGTTAAACAAGCCATTGGATTTCACTGATAATGCAGTCGCCTCTACCAGCATGCCAGCCAACTGCGGGCTGATGGCAATGGGCTTGTTGCCTTGTGCAAAAGCGGCATTGAGTTCGCCTAATTGACTTAACTGGCCTGTTGCAATAGGCTTCCACGCGTGGAATTGATTATGTAAATTTTGAAACTCCTGTAGCACATGGTTAGCCAGCAAGCGTGCGCGCTCATCCGTTTCACCATAGATGCTAATATCGACCAAGGTGCCGAACACATAGCTTTGGCTGTGGTAAAGCTGCTCTTTAAAGCAGCTGGTGAGTAACAGTAAAAGGGGAATCAGTAAAAAACGCATGGTGATATGATAGACGATTTATGCGGAAAGTTCTGGTTTGGTTAGGTTGATATTACTTGCCCCCTTCGACAAGCTCAGGGAACGCCTTTCGACAAGCTTCTCGCTTGAATAATGAGCTTTCACGCATGAATAATCTGCTTTAGCAGATATATTCTGCGGGGATGCCAAGCACTGGTATAGCTCTATTATGTGGGGATGCCAAATACTGGCTCGCGATTGCACCATTGCTTCGCGCCAGAGAAAACTGATAATCAACACTAAAGCCAGCAAGCTGACAAGTGTTGCTAAACGGGGGCGTCGCTCCTACAAAAAACAATAGGTGACTGTCATTATTGATGGAACTAGTCTAACCGTAGCCGCGATGCAGTGCAACGGAATCGAGGGGGTTTTGGTTACATTGCCCTCGATTATCATCGAGGCTACCACCCCTACCTCGACTTAGTTGCACGGTTGGGAACCATCAATGCTACGGTCAGCTACGTTAACGCATCCAGAAACAGTTGCGCGGGCTTGCAAGTGGTTTGATTTGCAATTTCCACCATGCCGGTCGGGCTGGTGACGTTGATTTCGGTTAAGTAGTCGCCAATCACATCTAAACCCACTAAAAACAGCCCTTCCTGCTTGAGGGTTTTGCCAACTGTGCTGGCGATTTCTAAATCTCGTGCAGTCAACGGTTGCGCCACGCCAGTGCCGCCGGCAGCCAGGTTG
>PHCL01000285.1 GCA_002842195.1 Betaproteobacteria bacterium HGW-Betaproteobacteria-20
TTTGCCTTTATATGGCTCTGGCGCACGATATGCACGAATCTGCGCAGCAACTTGACCAATCACCTGCTTATCAACACCTGTTAACAGAATTTCTGTTGGTGTTGCAGTTACCACAGTAACGCCAGCAGGCATTTTGTGATTGATTGGATGTGAATAACCCAACTCTAAATTCAATATTTCACCCTGAGCCGCAGCTTTGTAACCAACACCAACCAGCGTTAATTTACGGCTAAAACCCTGCGAAACACCGTGCACCATATTTGCTACTAGCGCCCGCAAAGTACCCGACATTGCGCGCGAATGGCGCGCATCGCTAGAAGCTTCAAATGTAATTGTTTCACCTTCACGCTTTAGCACAACAGCGCTAGTTAATGGGTGAGATAATTTACCTAAGGGACCACTGACATTAATTGAACTAGCGCTTAACACCACTTCAACTTTTTCTGGAATAGCGACTGGATTTTTAGCAACACGTGACATTTGCTTCTCCTTAAGCCACTACGCAGAGCACTTCACCACCGATACCGGCAGCTTGAGCTTTACGATCTGTCATTACACCCTTAGATGTAGACATAATTGTCACACCAAGGCCATTCATTACCTTAGGAATCTCTTGAGACCCTTTATATACACGCAAACCTGGTTTGCTAATACGCTGTATACGCTCAATAACAGGGCGACCAGCATAATATTTCAAGCTAATAGTTAAAGTAGCTTTACCACCTTCAGTTTGCACTGCAAAATCTTCTACATAACCCTCTTCTTTAAGCACGCTAGCAATAGCTGTCTTAACATTTGATGAAGGCATAGCAACAACCGCTTTATTGACCATTTGCGCATTACGAATACGCGTCAACATGTCGGCAATCGGATCACTCATACTCATAGCTATATCCTCCTATTACCAGCTGGCTTTAGTGACGCCTGGCACTTGGCCACTCATCATTAAATCGCGTAATTTACTACGCCCAATACCGAATTTACTAAACACACCACGTGGGCGACCAGTTAAAGCACAACGATTACGAAGACGAACTGGACTTGAGTTGCGTGGCAGCGCTTGGAATTTCATGCGCGCCTCAAGGCGACTTTCAGCCGTAGCAGTAACATCATTCATTGCCGCTTCTAATGCAGCACGTTTTACAGCGAATTTACTTACAGTGGCGCGACGTTTGATTTCGCGCTCTGTCATACAGGTTTTAGCCATGACTTAACCTCTGAAAGGAAAACTAAACGCAGCAAGCAAAGCTTTTGCCTCTTCATCCGTTTTCGCAGTAGTTGTAATAGTGATATTCATTCCGCGAATTGCATCGATTTTATCGTATTCAATTTCAGGAAAAATAATTTGCTCTTTAACGCCCATGTTGTAGTTACCTCGACCATCAAATGATTTCGCAGAAATACCGCGAAAGTCACGAGTACGTGGAATTGCAACAGTCACCAGGCGATCCAGAAATTCGTACATACGCTCACGGCGTAAAGTAACTTTACATCCTACAGGATAGTCATCACGAATTTTAAATGCAGCCACTGATTTTTTAGCTTTAGTTACAATTGCTTTTTGACCAGCAATTTTTTCCATGTCGCCAACAGCGTGTTCCATTATTTTTTTATCTGCCACAGCCTCGCCCACACCCATGTTAAGAGTAATCTTATCAATACGTGGAACCTGCATTACAGAAGTGTAACCAAATTGCTCAGTCATTGCTTTTACAACTGAGTCCTTATAAAAATCTTTTAAGCGCGCCATAATGCTTCCTATGCGTCCACTGCTTCACCATTAGATTTGAATACGCGAATTTTGCGCCCGTCATCTAATGTCTTGAAGCCTACGCGATCACCTTTTTGGGTCGCGCTGTTAAATAAAGCAACATTTGAAATGTCCAAAGGCATTTCTTTAGCAATGATGCCGCCTGCGATACCCTTCATCGGGTTTGCTTTTGCATGCTTCTTAACTAGGTTAAGACCCTCTACAACCACATGACCCGAATCAAGAACGCTAACTACCGCACCTTGCTTACCCTTGTCTTTACCAGTATTTAGGATGACCAAATCACCCTTACGTATTTTGTTCATGTGAGCTCCTACAACACTTCTGGTGCTAATGAAACGATTTTCATGAATTTTTCAGTACGTAATTCACGTGTTACTGGCCCAAAAATGCGGGTACCAATCGGTTCAAGTTTATTATTTAACAGAACGGCAGCATTGCTATCGAACTTAACCAAAGAGCCGTCTGGACGACGAACACCTTTAGCAGTACGCACAACAACTGCACTATATACTTCACCTTTTTTTACGCGACCACGTGGGGCAGCATCTTTAATGCTCACCTTAATGATGTCGCCGATACCGGCGTAACGACGCTTAGAACCGCCTAACACTTTAATGCATTGCACAGAGCGCGCACCAGTGTTGTCGGCAACTTCTAGCCTAGATTGCATTTGAATCATGAGATAAAC
>PHCL01000286.1 GCA_002842195.1 Betaproteobacteria bacterium HGW-Betaproteobacteria-20
ACCACCACCCACTAACGCCACGGCAGATGCGGTATGATGCGGCGCTCTGTAAGGTCTGCGCTTCCAATTTTCTAATTTGTAATTGCCATTGAGGGATTGAATGGCGGCTGAATCAAGCGCTTCGGCTTCTGTCATGGTGGGCAAAATTCCAGCAAAACGAGAGGCCAGCATACTTTTACCTGTGCCTGGCGGCCCGCTCATGATGACGTTGTGTACAATTAAATGTAGTAGAGCTATAATGAAATTCATATCATGCGCAAAGCATATTCCTATATTCGGATGTCCACTGAAACCCAATTAAAGGGTGATAGTTTACGACGTCAACTTGAAGCATCAGAAGCCTATGCAAAAACCAATGATCTTGAGTTGGTTGATGAAATTGATGGTATTCCATTAAAAGACATAGGCGTTTCTGCTTTCAATGGCAATAATACACAAAATGGTGTTCTTGCGGTTTTTCTAGCCGCACTTCAAGCTAAAAAAATTCCCCAGAATAGCGTGTTGTTAGTTGAAAGTCTTGATAGGTTATCGCGCGACAGATTGGCAGAAGCGTTAAATCAATTCATGAACATCCTAACTTCAGGAATTGAAATTGTAACGTTATCTGATAATCAGCGTTACACGAGAGAAATTGTAAGTTCAAATCCTTCCTCTTTATTCATTGGCTTAAGCGTGATGTTTAGAGCTAATGAAGAATCTGAAATGAAGTCAAGGCGCCTACGTGCATCATGGGAAAATAAGCGCACAAAAGCATCAACAAAGATAATCACAAGAGCTTGTCCAGCGTGGCTTAAATATAATGAAACAACACAAAAATTTGACCTTATAGAAGAGAGGGCAAAAGTTGTAAGATTAATATTTGACCTATGCATTAACACTTGCGGACAATACGGAATTGCAAGATATCTGAATGAGGGTCATTTTCCTGTATTTGGCGGTGCAACATTATGGCATCGCTCGTATATCAAAAAAATATTGAGCAGTAGAACCGTAATTGGAGAATTGCAAACTTACACGAAAAAAGAAGGCAAGCGTGAAAAAACGGGTGATCCAATTCTGGATTATTACCCAAAGTGTGTTGATGACAACACCTACCATCTTGCAAACGCAGCAATCCAGCGCAGAAACGTAAACGATAGAGGCAGAAAAGGGGTTTCATTTTCAAACATCTTTAGTGGTTTTACTTATTGCGGCTCATGTGGATTTAGAATGGCTCTAAGAAATCGTGGCGATACACCCAAAGGAGGGAAAACACTTTGTTGCTACAATACCCTTCAAGGTGGTACGTGCAAAATGGGTGAATGGAAATTAAGTGACCTAGAAAATAGTCTTTTCAGCCACTTTAGGGAAATTAATTTTGATGAGCTAATAGATAATATTGAAGACAAGAAATTAAGTCTTCTGAGTGAGTCCGAGATTCTCCAGACTAAACTAAAAAATAAAACTGATGATGCTGACCGAGCGACCAGCTATCTGGTAGGTAGTGATTTACCAGACGCCTCAAAGAAGAGGATTTTTGATCAGTTGAATAGCTTGGAAGCTGAAATATTAACTTTGAAAAGCCAGATTGAAAATGTTGAAAAGCAGCTGATTGAAGAAAATGATGCTAGAAAAGCACTTGGTTCTACCGAGCTAAAGGAGCTAATTGAAAAAATCCAAGATCACCATGATGACTATATGTTTAGGTCGTCAGTGAATCAGTTGCTATCTAGGCAAATTGAGAATATTCAGCTCATAGAGCAAGATGTTGCTTATATGCCTTGGGAATATGATGATGACAGTGAAGAAATAAAAGCTTTTAGGCAAATATCATCTAAAGATAAAACAGTAGCAGAAATTGTGATAACCAAGGATTTTGCAAAGTTTTGTAAAAAATATCAGCGCACTATCAAAATAAAATACAAAACAGGAGCAATCAGAAATGTGATGTTAGGTGCTGGTATTTCAATGAGGGCAAACCAGCAAACTAAAAAAGGCATTGCGTAGAGGAAATGCAGCATAATGAGGCATAGCTCTGCACCCATTATCACTTAAACTTAAGGACAGCTTTAAATATGACAATTATTAGCCAACCATTACTTTGTGATGATTGTAAAACGCCTATAAACCAAGTGTCAGAAGGAATGGTGGAATGGATAGACGATGGAAGTATTAGCGATGTAAGAATCGTACACAATCCAGCATTCTCACCAAACGGAAACTGCTATAAACACACACATCACTATCACAGGCAGGACAATCACCTTCAAATTGTGTTGGACAATCTTGAACTCAAAAATAGGCTTGGCATTATTTAACGCTACAAATTTCAGCCAGAAAGCATGAGGGTGTATATTTACCACCTAGCAAGTAGACTCTATGTTTCGCCCTTGTTAGAGCAACGTACATCAACCTACGTTCCTCCGCATGTGGGTGATCTTCAGGCTCAGGCATCACCATTTTCAATAATGGATCGTCG
>PHCL01000287.1 GCA_002842195.1 Betaproteobacteria bacterium HGW-Betaproteobacteria-20
AAACGTTACTTTGCCGCCGGTAGTGATGCGCTGGTGTTTGCGCATGAGGGGGTCAATATTGGCGTACTTATTTGCGCTGATGGATGGGAGGCCGCCCCTGCAATGCTAGCCAAAGCGGCTGGTGCAGAGTTGCTCATTGCCATCAACGCCTCGCCATTCCATATGGAAAAACAATCGACCCGTTTGGATATTTTGCGTGAGCGCGTGGCAGAAACCCAATTGCCAATTATTTACGCCAACATGGTGGGCGGGCAAGATGAATTGGTGTTTGACGGTGGTTCATTTGTGCTTAATTCTGATGGTACGTTAACACACCAGTTAGCTGCTTTTGAACCGGCATTAGCCATGGTAGAGTTTAAGCATGCACAGCCGATTCCTGCTGAAATCACCCCGCATTTGAGTCTGGAAGCCTCTGTGTATAACGCGCTAAAGTTAGGCTTGCACGACTATGTACGTAAAAACCACTTTCCTGGCGTGTTGCTGGGTTTGTCTGGCGGCGTAGATTCAGCTTTAACGCTAGCCATCGCGGTGGACGCCCTGGGTGCAGAAAATGTACATGCGGTAATGATGCCTTCAGAATTTACTGCCGATATCAGTGTGGATGATGCCCGCGAAATGGCAAATATGCTCGGCGTAAAATATAGTGAAATTGCCATTAAACCCATGTATGAGACTTATATAACCGCACTCGCACCACAATTTGGTAATTTGCCGTTTGATGCTACTGAAGAAAACCTGCAAGCCCGTATTCGCGGCATGTTGCTGATGGCGCTATCAAATAAATTTGGCAGCATTGTAGTAACAACCGGGAATAAAAGCGAAATGGCAGTAGGCTACTGCACACTTTATGGCGATATGGCAGGTGGTTTTGCACTACTAAAAGATGTGCCGAAAACGTTGGTATATAAGCTGTGTCGCTACAGAAACAGCCTATCCAAAACTATTCTGCAGCGCATTATTACGCGCCCACCCTCAGCCGAACTGCGTCCTAATCAGTTAGATCAAGACAGTTTGCCGCCTTATGAAATTCTCGATGGCATTATTGAAGCCTATGTGGAAGACGACAAGAGTCGTGTGGATATTATTGAAATGGGTTTTCAACCCACAGACGTGAGCCGCGTGGTTAAGCTGATTGATAGAAATGAATATAAACGCCGTCAATCGCCAGTAGGTGTACGCATTTCGCACAAAGGCTTTGGTAAAGACCGACGCTATCCGATTACCGTGAAGCTGGATTTTGGCAAGTAGTTAACGTAGTATTCATGAAACGCCATAGAGGCATCCAGAGCATCTAACTGTATTATTATGGCATTAATTTTAAAGCACTATTCTTAAGGAACAATAGCATGAAAAAAATTGAAGCAATTATTAAACCATTCAAGTTAGATGAAGTGCGCGAAGAATTATCAAGCATAGGTGTAAACGGTTTAACCGTTACTGAAGTCAAAGGTTTCGGCCGTCAAAAAGGCCATACTGAGCTGTACCGTGGTGCAGAATATGTGGTTGATTTCTTGCCTAAAATTAAATTGGAGCTGGTCGTGGCTGATGACATTGTGGAAAACGCAGTGGATGCCATTATTAAAGCCTCGCACACAGGAAAAATAGGCGATGGCAAGATTTTTGTGAGTGCGGTTGAGCAGGTAATTCGCATTAGGACTGGTGAAACAGGCGAGGCGGCAGTTTAATCTTTTTTTTAATGGCTTAATACCCCAGCGCCCGCGCACCTTGGTAAAACACAAAGCTCACCACCCAGGCCAGGCTTAGAGACCAGGTAATTGATAGCCACATAAAAGCACTACTTTTAGATTCACTTCTTAGTGTGGCGATGGTGGACAGGCACGGCGTGTAAATCAGTGTAAATAGCATAAAGCTCATGGCTTGTACCCAGTCAATTTGTGTCGCCATGTGCGCCATCAGGGGGTCGCCCTGTAAGCCGTAGATGACTGCAAGCGCGCCGACCACGATTTCTTTTGCTACAAAGCCAAATATCAGGGCAATGGCTAATTGGCTATTGATGCCTATTGGGTCCAGCACAGGGGCAAATATTGCACCAATCTGACCGGCATATGTACCTAAGCTGGCAGGTGGTACATTACTAGGGAAGTTAGTCAAAGCCCAAACCAGCACGACGCCAATGATGATGAACTTGCTGGCACGTACAAGAAAATGCTTTACCTCATGCCAGCCACGCAATACGATCTGGCGGGCCGTAGGAAAGCGGTACGGTGGCAATTCTAATAAAAATGGCTCGGCATTTTTGTATTGTCCTTGAAACAGCACGGCGGTTAAGAACATGGTGGCAAAGCTCATCACATAAAGTGAAAATAAAGCGATTGGCGCGTGCTTTGCGGTAAAAAGGGTAGTAATCATGAAAATAAATACCTGTAGCCGTGCGGAACATAGCGAGAGCGGAATAACCAGCATGGT
>PHCL01000288.1 GCA_002842195.1 Betaproteobacteria bacterium HGW-Betaproteobacteria-20
GATAAGGCTTTTCATTGATCAGTTCAGGCGCATTGATTAGCGATTGGTTGATTTCAACGACTTCGCCATCCACTAATGCGTGTAAATCCGAACCTGTTTTAACCGATTCCACCAAACCACAAGGTGCGCCAGCAATCAGCTTGCTACCCACGGCAGGCGCATCAATAAATACAATATCGCCTAATAAATCTTGTGCATAATCGGTAATGCCTGCTTCCCAAAGGCCGTTTTCTGCGGCTTTCGTCCATAAATGTTCAGTGCTGTAGAAGTAAGATTGAGGTGTCTGCATTTTTTACTCAAATAGTGTCATCAGGTTGTTATTGGAGATTTTAATCCCGAGCTTAGCGACTGATTATATTGCTAACGATTGAATTTTTAAAGTTTAACTCACTCTACTACTATCTGCTTCTATTAAATAAAATATTAAATAAAAAAATGCCCACGTTGCTTGCAGTTAATTTGTAAGGGGTGGATATGGCATAGCAGTAGCATTTGGTAATGTTGTTGGCAATATTTCACATGATGCAGAGGCTTTTTAGCTGAAAAATACCATTAAAACTCACGAGAGAAAATCAATGGCCTGAGAGCCAGTGTGTACAAGGCTCACAGAGCATCGCTTGTGAAGGCAGATAAATTCAACAATAAAATCATGCTTTTTAATTGCATATAAACAGGAAATCAATAGTAAAATTAATTATTAAAATTTATTGATGACAAAGCTAATGTTTTTATATAGAATTCATTTGTAACTCTATGAGATAGAACGAACTAAACTATTGTATGCGTAAATTACTGCTACTATATATTGCCCTAATGCTTAGCCTTTCTCCGATGGCTGCGCAGGCGGCTGCCAAAAAAACGCAGAAACAAGTGACCGCAAGCAAGGTAAAGGCTAGTAAATATAAGTTGACCAAGTATAAGTCCGACGGACATACCAACACGCAAAGAGTACATATTCGCCGTAATCAACCTTCAGGTATTATCGCTAATGAGATTTACAATGGCAGTGAATCTCTTAGACTGGCATCGTCTAAAGCGCTGGTAATCAATCAGCAGACGGGTGAAGTAATATTTGCCAAAAATACCAATCTATCCACCCCAATTGCCTCGGTAACCAAATTGATGACGGCGATGGTGATGCTGGATGCGCATTTGCCCATGGACGATTTACTTTATATTGCAGATGAGGATGTAGATTATCTTAAAAACACACGTTCACGGTTGGCGGTAGGCACATCCCTGACACGTGGTGAGTTACTGCAATTAGCGCTAATGTCCTCAGAAAATCGAGCCGCTGCTGCACTTGCGCGTAACTACCCGGGCGGTTTCCCTGCATTTATGAGTGCAATGAATCGCAAGGCTGTGGTATTGGGTATGCAGGACACGCATTTTTATGATGCAACTGGCCTGGATAGCAATAATGTTTCCACTGCAGAAGACCTGGTAAAAATGGTGAATGCCGCTTACCAATATACAGAAATCCGCCAAGTGACGACGACCGCCTCACAGGAAATCACCCTGTACAACCATAAAAACCCGGTCAATTTTGTGAACACCAACTCACTTGTGCGTGGCGGTGAGTGGACTATCGGCTTGTCAAAGACCGGTTTTATCAATGAGGCCGGGCGTTGTTTGGTAATGCAGGCAGAAATTGCCGGTCAACCCATGATTATCGTATTGCTGGATTCGGCGGGTAAGGCGTCACGACTTGGCGATGCCAACAGAATTCGCAAGTGGATTGAATATAACGATACCAGTACTTTAGGTGAAAAAGTGAGTGGCTAGCGATAGCATAGCATTATAAAGGCAATAAAAATGCGGCTTTTAAGCCGCTTTTTTATTGCCTGAAAATTTATTGTGCTATTGAATATTAGGTTTTTTTAACTACAGCTTTTTTAACTATGGTTTTTTTACTACGGGTTTTTTAACAGCAGGCTTTTTAGTAGCCGGTTTTTGGGCGCTCTTTTTTGCTACTGCCGTTTTTTTGACAGGTGCTTTTCTTGTTGTCGCTTTTTTAGCAGGTTCACCTTTGGCAGCTTTGGCAGTTAGTAGCTCTAAAGCTTCATCTAAAGTAAGCGATTCTGGTTCTACGCTTTTTGGTAACGTTGCCCGAATTTTTCCATGTTGCACATAAGGGCCATAACGCCCCGCAAACACTTCAATCTGGCCATCTTCAGTTGGGTGATTGCCCAGTGAACATAACGGAGCCGGGCCGGTGTGAGCCGCTGCGAGCAAGGCTACCGCGCCTGCCAAATCAATCGTAAATACGCTATCTGTTTTGGGGATAGATTTAAACTTGGCATCATGGTTCACATAAGGACCAAAGCGTCCAATATTGGCAACAACTTTTTTATTGGTTTCAGGATGCAGTCCTAAATCGCGTGGTAATGATAGCACCATCATCGCGGTTTCCAGGCTCAGA
>PHCL01000289.1 GCA_002842195.1 Betaproteobacteria bacterium HGW-Betaproteobacteria-20
GGAAGAGCTCAGGCAAAGCGGCCATGCTATTGAATGCCGAATCAATGCGGAAGACCCCTATACTTTTGTACCGTCTCCAGGGAAAATTAGCACATTCCACATGCCGGGCGGTCCAGGCGTTCGCATTGACACCCATGCCTATGCCGGTTACACGGTTCCGCAACATTACGACTCTATGATAGGTAAACTTATTACCTATGGCGATACCCGGGAGCAGGCGATTGCACGGATGCGCATAGCCTTGTCTGAAATGATGGTAAGTGGCATCAGCACCAATGTAGCGCTACATGCCGACTTAATGGCAGATGCAGCGTTTCATGCAGGCGGCACCAGTATTCATTACCTTGAACAAAAACTTGGCATCTATAACAAGTAAATGTCCTTTTATATAGTAAAACAATAGGTTAAGCATGGCGTGGCTATCGTTAAAAATTGAAGCACAAGATAACACCGCTGATTTAATTAGCGACACACTTATGGCACAGGGCGCGCTTTCTGCCATTATTGAAGACGCTAACGCCGATACGCTGGATGAGCAGCCAATATTTGGCGAGCCCGGCGACCCGCCACCGGGTATTTGGCAGCAAAACCTGGTCAGCGCTTTGTTTGATGAAGGCGTTGATGTGGCCAAGGTAATGGCTGATTTGCACCAGCAAACCAAATTGCACAAGTTGCAATACACCACTGAAATTATTCAGGAACAAGACTGGGTGCGCGCCACGCAAAGTCAATTTGACCCCATTAAAATTACCGATAATTTATGGATAGTACCCACATGGCACAGTGCGCCGAATGCGGATGCCATTAACATTGTGTTAGATCCCGGCCTGGCTTTTGGTACCGGCAGCCACCCGACTACTCACCTTTGCCTGGCGTGGCTCACGCAAACCGTATCAGCACAGGATACCGTGCTTGATTACGGCTGTGGTTCAGGTATTTTGGCTATCGCCGCTAAAAAACTGGGCGCTTCTACCGTTATAGGCACCGATATTGACGAACAGGCAATTCAATCCAGCTTGTATAACGCGGAGCAAAATAACGTAGTGGCAGAGTTTTATCATGCAAACCAATATCAGCCGCGTGAGTTTGATGTTGTTGTAGCCAATATTCTTTCCAGCGCATTAAGCGTATTAGCACCTGCACTCGCAAAATCCTGTAAATCTGGCGGAAAAATTGCATTATCTGGTATTTTAAAAGAACAGGAATCAGCTGTTTCTGCCATTTATGCTGAGTGGTTTGATATGCAGGCGCCGCAATATATGGACGCGTGGGTATTACTCACTGGCACTAAAAAATAGGTTCTGAAAAATGCGAGCTATCACCAATTGTCCTAGCTGCCAAACGCAATTTGTAGTAACGGAAGAACAGCTTAATCAGCATCAGGGTAAAGTGCGTTGCGGTAGTTGCTTGAAAGTATTTGATGCTACGCAGCACATGGTTGCGCCTGAAAATGCTAGTGGCAGACATACATCCCGTGAGGATGTAGAAGAGCAGCTACGCGCTATAGAAGCAGGTGAAATTGCCGAAACAGGCAATGAAGAAACGTATGATCCGGCGCAAGCAGATACAATCACTGCAGACGACCAGGATCGTTATTTCAATAAAACAAAAAAATCAGCTAAATCTGGCAACGCTTTTGCCAAGCGGCTGTTATGGCTTGTTGGTTTAATTTTATTGCTCGCTGCCATAGCGCAAAGTATATATTTCCTGCGCACAGAAATTGCCGCTTATTACCCAAATACCAAGCCCTACTTATTGTTGGCTTGTGAAAAGCTTAACTGCAGTTTAGCCTTACCCCGAAAAATCGATTTCATTGTCATTGATGATTCAGATATGCAGGAAGACCCTGAACACCTGGGGTTAGTACATTTAACCAGCACTTTAATCAATCAGGCAGGCTTCAGCCAGGCTTATCCAAATATCGAACTCACGCTTACTGATATTAACGATACGCCAAAATTAAGACGTATATTCAAGCCAATAGAATATCTGCCGGCGCATACCGAGGTTACCAAAGGCTTAGCCGCCGGTGAAGAGGTAAAAATCAAGCTGGCGATTACCACACCCGGTATATCAGTTTCCGGCTATCGTTTATTGGTCAGTTATTAAACTGAAAAAATAATCACTGCACTTATTCTAATGAAAATCATTAGCCTCATTTAATCGGTTTACCTAGCTCGCTTTTACAACTGTTCTGTATTATTCAAGTCATAGATTGTGTAAGACTTATTTAATCAACGGCTTAATTAGCCTAACTCAGGAGATTCATCATGTGGACAAAACCAGCAGCGACTGAAATGCGTTTCGGTTTCGAAGTTACAATGTACGTAATGAACAAATAGTTTAAAAATAAGTTAAATCTTATTTAATAAAAAAGGCGCTGAGTGCGCCTTTTTTTACGGGCGCAACTTATAAAAGT
>PHCL01000290.1 GCA_002842195.1 Betaproteobacteria bacterium HGW-Betaproteobacteria-20
CTTGCATATCAGAAGATTTCAATTTCCCTTCTCGGGCTTTTTGTGAAATTTCTGCCATTTCAATGGCGATTTCTTTAAAGCCTTTTTTGTTCACATCACGAATGACAGGCACTACTAAACCATTTGGAGTATCCACAGCAATGGCAATATGGAAATATTTTTTTAATATTAAACTTTGCCCATCAGCACTCAATGAGGCGTTAAATTTAGGGTGAATTTCCAATGCTTTTGCAACGGCTTTTACCACAAACACCAACGGTGAAAGTTTGAAATCTTTTGCAACTTCATTTTGCTCTTTTCTAAATTTTTCAAGTTCAGTAATATCGGCTTCATCAAACTGTGTAACATGTGGCGCAGTGACCCAGTTGCGATGTAAATTGGCACCTGAAAGTTTTTTGATGCGCGACAAGGGTTTGTTTACAATTTCACCAAACTGACTGAAATCGATAACTGGCATTGGCAAAGCAGCAAAACCGCTCACGCCTGCGCCCATGTTCTCAGTACGTGGTTTAGCCAATTCTTCTTTTACATAAGCTTGCACATCGGCTTGTAAAATACGATTTTTAGCTGCGCTACCTTTAACCAAGGCTAAATTAACGCCTAGCTCACGAGCAAATTTACGTACACTTGGACTGGCATGAGAAAGTTTGCCAGTCGCCACCACAACGCTTTCACCTACCGGTGCAGGCTTTTGCACTGGTGCAATAGTTTTTGGCGGTTCCGGTGCAGGACGACTAGGTTCAGGTATCGCTACCGCCGCAACTGGTGTTGCTGCTGGCGGCACTGCAGGCTTGGATTCTGCTGTTTTGGATGGGGCTGCCGCAGCACTTACATCCATGGTTAAAATCAAGCTGCCTTCTGAGGCTTTATCGCCCACTTTCATTTTCACTTCTTTCACCACGCCGGCAAATGGTGCCGGAATATCCATAGAAGCTTTATCAGATTCAACCGTAATCAACGAATCTTCTTTAGCGACCGTATCGCCAGCCTTAACTAAAACCTCAATGACATCCACACTATCAAAATTACCAATATCGGGGACGAGTATGTCTTGAATTGCCATGTGTGCGTGTCCTTAAACTGTGGTTGGGTTAGGCTTGTTAGCATCTAACTTGTATTTTTTAATCGCCTCACTTACTTTACTTGCAGGCAGCTTACCTTCATCTGCCAAAGCTTTCAGTGTAGCAACTACAACATAGTATCTATCCACTTCAAAGAAGCTACGAAGCGCCTCGCGGCTATCAGAGCGACCATAACCATCAGTACCTAATGCTACAAATTTACCAGGCACAAAACCTGCAATCTGCTCAGCAAAAGATTTCATGTAGTCTGTTGATGCAATGGTTGGTCCTTGCGCACCCTTCATGGCCTGTGCTACATAACTTACACGCTGTGGTTTTTCCGGGTTGAGCATGTTCCAGCGCTCGGCGTCCAGGCCATCGCGACGCAGTTCGTTAAAGCTTGTTACGCTCCAGACATCGGCTGAAATGTTCCAGTCTTTTTCCAGCAGTTCAGCGGCGGCAATGACTTCACGCAAGATCACGCCACTACCCATCAATTGCACTTTTTCGCCTTTAGCCTTGGATTTGCTAAAGTTATAAATACCTTTAAGGATGCCTTCTTCCGCGCCTTTTGGCATTTCAGGATGCGTGTAATTTTCGTTCATCAAAGTGATGTAGTAGTACACATCTTCTTGATTTTGCACCATGCGGCGCAAGCCTTCCTGAATAATGACCGCCAACTCGTAAGCAAAGGTTGGGTCGTAAGATATGCAATTAGGAATGGTGGCGGACATTAAATGACTGTGGCCATCTTCGTGCTGCAAACCTTCACCGTTCAAAGTGGTGCGACCAGCCGTTGCGCCAAGTAAAAATCCGCGTGCACGCGAATCACCGGCAGCCCAGGCCAAATCGCCTATGCGTTGAAAACCGAACATAGAATAGAAAATATAGAACGGAATCATCTGCACACCCGTTACGCTGTATGACGTGGCCGCGGCCATCCAGCTAGAGAATGAACCCGCTTCGTTGATACCTTCTTCTAGAATCTGCCCATCTTTTGACTCTTTGTAATACATGACCTGATCAGAATCCATAGGCTCATACAATTGGCCTTGGCTGGCGTAAATACCCAACTGACGGAACATGCCTTCCATACCGAAAGTACGCGCTTCATCTGGCACAATCGGCACTACATATTTGCCAATTTGTTTATCACGCACCAAGGTTGATAAAATACGCACAAACGCCATGGTAGTAGAAATTTCACGCTCACCTGTTGACACCAGCATATTCTCAAAAGCGGATAACGGTGGAATTGTAAGCTCGTTACCTTTACGACGGCGCGCGGGCACTGAGCCGCCCATCGCCGCACGACGTTCTGCCATATAGCGCATTTCAGGTGAATCTGCGG
>PHCL01000291.1 GCA_002842195.1 Betaproteobacteria bacterium HGW-Betaproteobacteria-20
CAGCAATCCATGCCTACCCAGTTTAAATCATGCCAGGCTTCCAGCAGTGTCATGGCTTGAGAAGTAGTTAATCCGCCGACTTCTGGCGTGCCTGTGCCTGGGGCAAAGGCTGGGTCTAGCGCATCAATATCAAAGGTTAAATAAAGTGGTGGATTCCCTGCTTTTGTCATGCGTGCACGCACTTCATCAATTACATTTTCAAGCGCATCACCATCTTTGCCACGCAATTCACGTGCGGTATAAATCCTGCCACCTCGGTCATTTACAAATTCACGCGCAGCGCGCTCGCCAGAAGATCGTATACCAATTTGCACAAAGCATTCAGGATCAACCAAGCCTTCCGTAATTGCCTCATATACCCAGGTGCCATGGCCGGATGGTTCGCCAAAATGGTTAGTCCAGGTATCGCAATGTGCATCAAAATGTATGCACGCTAACGGTTGCTGATAGTACGCTTTATAGGCACGCAACAATGGCAATGTGATCGAGTGGTCGCCACCCAACCAGACCATGGTGTTGTTTTTTATCAGCGCACCAGCTTGCGGCATCAAGGCTGCACGCATGCTGTCTATGCTGGTGTTAGGTAAACTTAAATCACCAAAATCTGTTAGACTATTCAGTGGGGAAACATCGAATAACGGATGCGTTGCTTCGCACAACATTTGGCTGGCGTAACGGATGGCACTAGGCCCAAAGCGCGCACCAGGGCGATTGGTACAACTACCATCCCAATTGATACCGGCAATTGCGTATGACTGATTGGCAGCTTTATCTGCTGGAAGGTCTTTTACTATTGGCAATCCGAGAAAACCGCTGGTAGAAAGATAAGCAAATGCGTGTTCCATTAGATGCTCCTGAACTTGTCATTTCAGTGTACGCAGAAATATAGACAAGTTTCAATTTTAGTTTAATTAGGCTACATTAATTATCACGAAGTATGTCTGGATTCTGGCCTACGCCAGAATGACAACGCGTTAAGTAGCATACTAATCAAATGCTGGTCTTAAAACCAGTACCATTTATTAGAAATCGCCAGAACCATTTGATGGAAAATACTTTAACGCGCATTACGCAAAGTACAGAACAAAATGCCTAATTCCTAGGTGGTCCACCCCGTAAATCATGTCCATCTGCGCTATAAATCTCAACTTCTACAAAGTCGCCCGGGCTTAAGCCTTCGGCATCTTCCATATACACTACGCCATCAATCTCTGGTGCATCGGCCTTGGTACGGCCTATGGCTTCAATATTACCTGCAGCATCATGCACAATTTCATCTACCAGCACGGTTTGCATGGTGCCGATTTTGCCATGCAGTTTGGCAGCACTAATGCGTTCTTGTACTTGCATAAATCGGCTCAGACGCTCTTGTTTGACTTCTTCTGGCACATGGTCTGGCAGTTCATTGGCTTTTGCGCCATCTACGGCTGAATAAGTGAAACAGCCGACTCTATCCAATTGTGCTTCTTCTAAAAAGTCGAGCAGCATTTTAAAGTCGTCCTCGGTTTCACCGGGAAAGCCTGCGATAAAAGTACTTCTTACGGTAATATCCGGGCATATTTCACGCCAGGCTTTAATGCGTGCCAGATTATTCTCTGCATGTGCCGGGCGCTTCATGGCCTTTAAAATACGCGGGCTGGCATGCTGAAAC
The DNA here is from genome assembly GCA_002842195.1 of Betaproteobacteria bacterium HGW-Betaproteobacteria-20. Classification (GTDB taxonomy): domain Bacteria; phylum Pseudomonadota; class Gammaproteobacteria; order Burkholderiales; family Methylophilaceae; genus Methylotenera. Next base: position 1,652 of record PHCL01000291.1, read on the forward strand.
GGCACATCCAGGTACGGCAAAATCAGTCCGTCCGCCATTAGCGGAATCACTTCATCCACATGCGGATACGGGTACACATAATGCAAACGCACCCACACACCTAAATCACTCAGGCTTTGGCAAAGCTCGGTCATGCGCGTTTTTACCGGACGTCCATTCCAGAAACCTGGACGATATTTAACATCTACGCCATAGGCGCTGGTATCTTGCGAGATGACTAAAATCTCGCTCACGCCCGCATTCACAAGGTTTTCTGCCTCGTTCAATACTTCGCCTATCGGGCGACTGACCAAATCACCGCGCATGCTGGGAATAATGCAAAAGCTGCAACGGTGATTACAGCCTTCTGAAATTTTTAAATAAGCATAATGGGCGGGCGTTAAACGTATGCCTTGCGGCGGCACTAAATCAATAAACGGCTCATGCAATTTGGGCAAGCTGGCATGTACGGCAGTCATCACTTCTTCCAGAGCATGAGGTCCTGTCACGGCCAACACACTTGGGTGTGCGGCTTCTACCACGCCTTTTTTAGCACCTAAACAGCCTGTTACAATCACCTTGCCATTTTTGATAATCGCTTCGCCAATCGCATCTAAGCTTTCTTGTACGGCGGAGTCAATAAAGCCGCAGGTGTTCACCACCACTAAATCAGCACCTTCATAACTGCTTGAGATTTCGTAGCCTTCGGCGCGTAATTGGGTGAGAATACGTTCTGCATCCGAGCCCGCCTTAGGGCAACCTAAG
>PHCL01000292.1 GCA_002842195.1 Betaproteobacteria bacterium HGW-Betaproteobacteria-20
CTTGAAGTGGACGGTGCAATACTACAAAACATTGCGCTAACTCATGGCGCGCAAGTCATGATCGGGCCTTACCAGTTAAAAGTCGAGCCAGCGCCACCAGACGTCGATCTAACGGTTTCGCTACAGTTGGTGCACCGCCTGCCGGATGATTTTCAAGACCTGAAGTTGCGAACGCATGAGCCGCTACAAGGCGCCTCGTCTTTTAAGCGGCGACTATCATTGTGGATGGCAGCATTTATCGCGCTGATTTTCTTGGCATTGCCACTGGCACAAAATTTGATTCCACAGCTTAATGCCGCCATGGAAAAGCTTCCTCTAGGCTTTGACCGGGTATGGAGCCCAGGACATATTTCCAACTCACACCTGCATTTTGGCTCACAATGTTTCAATTGCCATGAAGTGCTGACCCGCAAGGTCTCCGACCAGGCCTGCGCAAATTGTCATCGCGATACAGCACCGCATATTGCAGACCCGGCTTTGCAAAAGCATGTTTTTAAAAGAACCAGTCTGCTGTCTGACGGTCTTCGCTGTGCTGAATGTCATCGTGAACATAAAGCGCCGCATCCGCTTGCCCGGCAGGATAACACTGCGTGTGTGAAGTGCCACGGTAATATCAAAGCATCAGACGCTAAAACGACACTGCCAGATATTCATGATTTTGACTACGATCATCCAGACTTCAAATTGAGTTTTAGCACCGGTCACAGTGAAAAAGACTTCGAACGTATCCCGCAAACTGATACGGCGCGCCTAGTTGAGAAATCCGGTCTTAAATTTCCCCATTCCCAACATTTTGGTAAAGTGCAAGGGCCAAACGGAATGTGGGATGTGCGTGAGCTGTCGTGCACCAACTGCCACCGTCAGGAGGGTAAAGAGATGCGTTTTAAAGCGGTGTCTTTCAAACGCGATTGCCTCGTTTGCCACGCCAGTCAGCTAGAGGTTGGCCCAGCAGATGCCATTGTAAAAGTGCCGCATGGTGCAGAGCAAAATGTGTTTAACACCTTGAAGGTTGAGACGCCGAAACAGTTTTTACGCTATTCAGAATCTCTGAAGTCTAATGGCTGCGCCTATTGCCACGAAATACTGGAAACGAAAAAAGGTGATGCTTTGCCTTGGCAAACCGCGCCGCTACGCATCAGTCAAGACTGGTTCAGCAAAGCACATTTTAATCACGCCTCGCATCGTACCCAGCAATGTCAGTCCTGCCACCAGGTAGAAGCGTCGGAGACGAGTGCGGATGTTGCCATGCCAGATCGCCAATCCTGCTTGCAATGTCATTCCGGCAACAACCCTAAACACAAGCGTATCGCCAGTAGCTGTATGTCTTGCCACATCTTCCACAGCGCTAATCATAGTGCCGATACGCTGCCTCAGGCCGTGACGGAAGGTGAGACTGCGGGCGCAGAAGAGTGAGCCGCTATTACCGCTAACTTTATCAAAATCAACCAGGTAGGCTAACGATGGAAAAACTGATAGTTGCGAGAGCACTGCACGTGCTTGGTGTGGTGCTGTGGATAGGCGGTGTCGCGCTGGTCACTAGCGCGTTGTTGCCCGCTATCCGGGATTTCAGCAGTGCAGAGGAGCGAGTCGGCATTTTTGAACGCATCGAGTACAGATTTGCCAGGCAAGCACGGTTCACTACATTATTAACCGGCATAACGGGGTTCTACATGCTTTATGCACTGGATGCCTGGGATCGTTACACGACGCTGTCGTTCTGGTGGTTGCACCTGATGACGTTTACCTGGCTGATTTTTACCATCATGTTATTCATACTCGAACCCCTAGTGCTAAAGCGCAAACTGCAGGAGCGCGCGCAAAGCGCACCGGCGCAAACCTTTGCCATCATCACACGCATGCACTGGTTTTTGCTGATACTGAGTCTGATTACGGTAGTTTGCGCTGTGGCCGGCAGTCATGGCGGTCTGTAGCTTCTACTTTTAACTGGGCTTAAACTGGGGGAAGATTGCAGTGCAACTAAGCGTTAAAAAGTTACGGGCGAAAAACGCTGCCCTGCGAGGCGCTGCCAGAGCGGCTGACAGAGCAGCGCCATTGAAGCTAGGGTGCCCGCTAGTCTGAACGCGGCCTTTTTAACACATTATTCCACACCTGTGCGGTTGTCGTGGGGCAGTTATTTTGGTAAAAATTCCTGTTTATTTTTTTCTGAAGCGAGCGCCGCCATCAGTTTTTCATGGTCTGCATTTTGAATTAAATCATACGCGTGTTTAACGGCTATCTCAGCGCTTTCAAAATCGCCTTCTGCCAGTGCATGCATGCCCTCAAGCAAGGCTGCGTTGCCGGCTTTTAATCGCTGCGTTTCTTGTTTCGTACGTTTATTGGCGGGAAAGCGTCGTAAAAAATGCACAAATCGTAAGCAATAGTGTATCGCCAG
>PHCL01000293.1 GCA_002842195.1 Betaproteobacteria bacterium HGW-Betaproteobacteria-20
GTACGGACGATTGAGGCAGGGGAATATTTTGGTGAAATGGCCTTGCTGTCTAACTTGCCGGCGACAGCGGATGCAGTCGTAGTTTCTGAACATGCTGATGTAGTAATGATTTACCCTGATAATATTGAAACACTGCTGTTAGATGAACCGAAAGTGGCAATGATGTTTTTACGTCAGATGGCAACCAGATTACAAATGCGGGATGAATAGTTTTGTTCTAAAATAACCCACATTAAAAAATTAAGCGATATTCCCATGGCAAAATCACCTTCACAATTTACGCAACGACTTTACGCTCCACAACCCAGCCAACTCGAGATGCAGCCTGTATTGAGTCTACTCAACTCCGGCAGGCTTGCGGAAGCGGAGTCATCAGCCAAAAAACTCGTGGCACGCTACCCAAATACTTTTATTCTTTATCAGGTTTTAGGGATTGCGCAAGACGGCTTATCGAAATTTTCTGACGCAGTTGAAAGCTACACAAAGGCGCTTGCCATACAGCCTGACACGCCTGATTTGCATTTTAACTTAGGCATCGCCCTGACTAATGTGGGTAAATTTAAAGAAGCAGAAAACAGCTACCGCAAAGCGGTCACATTACAACCTCAATTTTTTGAAGCACACGGCAATTTAGGTACGGTCTTGCAAAAACAAGGGCGATTAGAAGAAGCCATAGAAAGTTACCGCAAAGCACTCAGCATTCACGAAGACCCGCGAGGTCACTTCAACCTTGGCACCGCCCTGCGGGATGAAGGTAAACTGGACGAAGCTATTGTGCATTTTAAGCAGGCTATTGCCATGTTTCCCAACTATGCAGATGCGCATAATTATTTAGGTGAATGCCTGCGTGACCAAGGCAATATGGAGGAAGCCATTAAATGTTACTTTGATACATTGGCACTCAACCCGAACCATGCGGGCGCAAACTACAATATGGGCGAGTTTTTATATCTTGCCGGGCGTTTTGACGAGGCAGTTGATTATTTAGAACGCTCAAAGCTGGACGATTGGCAAGAGCGCGCACTGTATTGCACTTACAAAGCTGAACATTTTGAAGCGTTTAAAACCAAGCTTGATAATATCGTCAATACGCATCAAAAACACAATGCGCCATTTTTACAGACTTTATCAACCCATTTTTCGGCTAATTTTGGGGTGGAAGACACTTACAATTTCTGCAAAAATGGCTTTGACTTCGTTTATCAAAAAAGTATCCCGGAACTCGCTGAACCTAATAGCCAATTTCTGCAAGACTTACTCAGCGACATAGACAACACTGCCATTGAAGTACGCGCGCAGGGCATGATTATTAACGGAAAACAATCAGCAGGCAATTTGTTCAAACGTCCGGAAGCTTCGTTCAGGCGACTCGGTGAAATCGTCAAACAAGAGTTTCTCAATTACAAAAATCGTTTTGCGGGTGCAGATTGCGAGTTGATTAAATCTTTTCCGAATGAATTGGAGTTTACCAGCTCCTGGTATGTCAGATTACGTCGTGGCGGCTATGTTGATAGACACATTCATGAAGTGGGCTGGATTAGCGGGGCAGTATATCTGGTTTTACCAAAAGATAAAAAAGATCCCACTGAAGGTTGTTTTGAATACGGCTTGCATGGCGATAATTATCCGCAAAAACATAACAATTTTCCCGTAGGCCTTGCCAGCCCAAGTGTGGGCGATATTGTGTTATTTCCCTCTTCTTTATTTCACCGTACTATTCCCTTTAGCTCTAATGAAGAACGCATCTGCATTGCATTTGACTTAAAACCGGAAGGTAATATTTTTATCAGGTCCAATTATTGATTGGCAGTATGTTGCTCCACAAGAGATACGGATTAATTAGCTGTACGACAAATCTCCACAAACTCGCCGACCATCAAAGATGCACCGCCGATTAGACCGCCATCTATATCTGGCATGCTGAACATATCCTCGGCATTTTTGGCCTTCAGGCTGCCGCCATATAATATCCGCACTTTAGTCGCAGCCTCAGCATTGCGTTTAGCAATTCGGTTGCGAATAAAATGATGTACCGTTTGTGCATGCTCTGGCGATGCAGTTTTACCTGAACCAATGGCCCATACCGGCTCATAGGCAAATACCATATTTAGCCGCATGGCTAGCGCAAACTCCTGCTCATCCAGGGTTGCCATCACTGCATCCATCTGGCTGGCAACAATCACTTCGGTAAGGCCCGCATCATGTTCGGCCAGGGTTTCACCCACACATAAAACAGGTGTCAGACCAGCCTTGATAGCCGCTTCGAATCTGGCTGAAGCCGTCAGGTTGGTTTCATGAAACAAGATGCGCCGCTCTGAATGCCCTAACAACACATAACTGCAGCCAAGATCAGTCAGCATGTGCGCCGCCACCCCAC
>PHCL01000294.1 GCA_002842195.1 Betaproteobacteria bacterium HGW-Betaproteobacteria-20
ACAAACAGCAGGACAGCATGCGCTACCATGCACGCGATGTAGCCTTGGTGCGGGCTAAGCGTTTAAAAATTCCTGTGGTGCTAGGCTCTGCCACGCCTGCGCTTGAAAGTTGGCATAATGCAACTGCAAATTTGAATGCGCCGCAGCCGAATAAATACAGTCTTATCAGCCTGAATCAACGCGCAGTGACGGCGGCGCAATTGCCGAATATTGAGTGTATAGATACCACTAAAGTCAATTTGCAACAGGGGCTGACGCCACAGTTGATTGCCGCGCTAAAACTAAGGTTAGTGCGCAAAGAGCAAAGTTTATTGTTTATCAATCGTCGTGGCTACTCCCCCGTTTTGTTATGCTCCGCTTGCCATTGGATTGCGCCGTGTATGCGTTGCAGCAGTAAGCTGGTGGTGCATTTGGGGCAAAAGAGATTGCGTTGTCATCATTGCGGCCATGAGCAAAAAATCCCCAATCAATGTCCTAGTTGCGGTGATGCAGATTTGCACCCGACCGGTCACGGTACGCAGCGCCTGGAGCAAACATTGGCGCAGTTGCTGCCAACCGCGCGCATTGTCAGAGTCGACCGTGATAGCACTAGCCGAAAAAATGCTTTGGTTGAAATTTTGGACAAGGTTAATAATCAAGAAATAGATATTTTGGTCGGCACGCAAATGCTCGCTAAAGGACATGATTTCCCTAATTTAACGCTAGTGGGCGTGATAGATACTGATAACGCGCTACACAGCCCGGATTTTCGCGCTAGTGAGCGGTTATTTGCACAGCTCATGCAGGTAGCAGGTCGTGCTGGGCGAGCCGATAAAGCCGGGCAGGTCATCATTCAAACCCAGTTTCCAGATCATGCTTTGTTTAACGCCCTGCGGCGCCAAGATTACGTAAGCTACGCCAATGCCCTGTTGCTGGAGCGTGAACAAGTGCAGTTTCCACCCTATGTATTTACCGCGCTATTGCGCGCAGAAGCCAATGATTTCGCGCTAGTGCAGAAGTTTTTACAGTATGCGTTTGAGCAAGCGCGCGGCTTGAGTCCTGATGTGCTGGTGTACGACCCGGTGCGCCCGCAAATGGAGCGATTAAAAGGCATGGAGCGTGGACAACTCTTGTTGCAGGCAGCCAGTAGACAAGCGTTGCAGCGGCTTTTAAAAACATGGGTGCTACAATTACGCACAGAAAAATTGAGTGCAAAGATTCGCTGGGCGTTGGATATTGACCCATTAGAGTTTTAGTGAAATTGATAGCGCTATGACAAAAGTAAAGATAATACTTTAACTTAATTTATTAGTAATATAATATAACTATATGTTTATAATAAATAACTCAGCCAACACTAAAGGTTTGGTATTGGCTTTGGCTGGTTTATCCGTGTTTGGCATCACTGTGTTGAGTCAGGCCGCGCCGGCGTTGCCAGATGCCAATATCCCGCGTGCAGGACCAGCTCAACCCCTCCCATTTGTAGCCCCTACAGAAATTAAGCAGCAAGAAAGGCCGGCCTATAAGCCTGATACAGACGACAAAGAGATTAAGCTCGTCATTCAAGCATTCACATTTAGCGGCAATCAATCTTTTACCAACGAACAATTAAATTTGTTGCTACAGGATTATGCGAAGCGCGAAATTGGTTTGAGAGAGCTTAACGAAGCGACAAAAGTAATTACTGAACATTATCGAAAAAATGGTTTCTTTTTGGCGCAGGCTTATTTGCCTGCACAAGAGATTAATAAAAACGCTGTCGAAATTGCCATATTGGAAGGCAACTTGGGTGAACTGAAAATGAATGGCACGGATAAGCTCAACGAAGCATTTCTGAAAAAAATGGCCCTTTATGATTTTAAATCAGGCGACGCAATCAGTGAAAACAATCTGGTACGTAACGTGACCCTGCTTAATGCTTTGCCTGCTGCAAGAGCAACAGCACAATTGAACCCTGGAGACGAGATAGGCAGCACTGATGTAGAGATTGAATTGCAACCTTTGCCACGTTGGCAAGCTTATATTGGCGCTAATACCTACGGTAATCGTTTTACAGGGCGCGAGGTTGCGCTGGCGGGACTGAGCGTAAATAATCTAGCAGGAGTTGGTGATCAATTAAATCTAAATTTAAAAAGTTCGAAAGATGAAGGGCAGCGCGGACTTCAGCTTAGTTATTACACCCCTGTGCACGCGTCTGGCACATTGCTGAATGTAGGCTATAACTATGTGGATTACAAGCTGGGGGGCGAGTTTAAAGTACTAAAGGCTTCTGGCGATAGTCAATATTTTAATATTAATTTAGATCAGCCTATTGTCCGCAATGCGCGGCATGGGCTAACCGCACGATTAGGCGGTTCTTATAAAATAATTAGTGACGAAGTTTCGGCATTTGC
>PHCL01000295.1 GCA_002842195.1 Betaproteobacteria bacterium HGW-Betaproteobacteria-20
AGTCCTTAGCTGTATGACAATCAGCACACTTAGTCCCGAATATTCCTTTATGCTTATCATCCTTTTTATGACATGAATAACAATCTTCAGGTGCTTCACGATATTTTTTAGTTTTATGACACTCATCACATTTTACTTCTACATGCTTGCCTTCTAACGCAAATTTTGTTTTATTATGGTCGAAAGAATCCTTAGTTTCTTTCCAGTCTTTTTCATTATGGCAATTCTCACAAGATGCACCTAACGTACCCTCATGTTTATCATCTTTTTTATGACAAGCGTTACAACTGTTTGGCGCATCGCGGTATTTTATTTTAGGTTTATGACAATCTTTACATTCAGTTTTAACATCAGCGTGTGCCCCTTTTAAACTAAAATCAGTTTCTGAGTGCTTAAAGGTTTTTTCATTAATTGAGGCAATCTGTGCTGCACGTCCTTTATGTTCGGTATGGCACGCGACGCACGTACGGTCGTCATTCATACGCCCATGAAATCCACGCTTCTGCGTAATATCCTTATTGATTTCTTTATGGCAGTCTTTACAAAGCTGATTCTGTCCCTCTTTATCAAATCGCTTATGGCATTTCTGGCAGTCATCCTCCCATTTAACATGACCCTGTATCACTTTACCCGGCATCATCACCGACTCAAGCGTATCCGCGCCGACATTGAATGACAGTAACAAAGTAAGTACAAAAAGACTAATGAGACGTAGCATCTAATATAACCTATCAGTACATATGCACCCAAATGACGTGAAATATAGCTGTTGCAACCATCATATACATTAGCGGGATATGCAAAACATGCCAGGCAGAAAATATCTGCTCAAACTTTTTAAATTGGGCAACAGTTTGTATCTGAATCAAATATTGGCGTACCAATGTAGAGGCTTCTTTTGCAACATCATGCATACGTTCATGGCCCAGTTTTTTATAAATGTGCCGCTTGCATTGCCATGCAAGGTATATACGACGCACATCAAAGGTCAAAAACAACCAAATACCTTCAAGGAAATTTCGTTCTTTTTGTAGCGCTAAATATTCAAAATGACTAATTTTCTTCTCAACTTTAGGAAAGAAATGTAACTTAGATTTAACATCTCCTGTACTTCCCGCTAACTCTTCCCGCGCCTGCTTCAGCGTATTGCGGCTACCATATAAGCCACGATGGATGCGCGTATAGGCAAATTTTCCTACTAACCCACTGCTAGCAACCAACACCATGCAATAAAATGCAATTGATGCATTAAGAGAACCTAGCCGAAAGGTCGTATGAAACAAAATTAATACCGGGCCTAGCACGCCTAAAATCATATGCAAGCGAAACCAATATTTAAGCTTACCCAAACCCTGCATAAACTTCAGATGTTTACGTAACGAATACATAAGCAAGGTAAGCATCATCAACCCGCCTATTAAACCTAAGTTATAGCCCAGTCCAACCCCTGGTTCATAGTATTGCCCATGCGCCACCTTCCATCCGACAAAAACCAACCCTGCAAAGAGCGTTAGCATCATAAGTTGTTCTAATAAATTTAAAGCCTTACGCGACAATACGATTCCTTGTACTTGAACAATGGTAAATGAGTAACATGACTTACATACAAATCATTATAATACTTCCATAAAATTTGACGTGTGAAATTTTCACACATATTATAACCGGTATTCAATATATATAAAAATATTACTTAATGAGTAATTTACTAAAAGCGTAATATGCGAACCATCCTTTTCAAAGGATGGTTCGCAATACTCTCAAACAATTCTACGTATTAATCTGGAAAATTCTATATCCGATATGTCAAATACAACTTTGTTGCTTTACTTGATGCCATTACTCTTGGTTATATCACTTTACATCGCTCACAACAGGCGGTTAAACCGTCGCGGTAGAAAACGTTTGCACGAAGCGAGTGAGTCTGGGTTAACAGAACCCGCCTCAATACACCCTGTGATTGACTTATCCCGTTGTTGTGGATCGAGTGCATGTGTCAAGGCCTGTCCTGAAAAAGCACTGAGTTTAGTCAACGGTAAAGCGGTACTTACAGATCCTACCCACTGTATTGGCCATGGGGCCTGTATGGAAGCCTGCCCAGTAGAGGCAATTCAATTGGTATTTGGTACTGAAAAACGTGGTATGGACATTCCTTTTGTTTCTCCTACATTCGAAACTAATATAAGTAACATTTTTATTGCTGGTGAATTAGGCGGAATGGGCTTAATTCGCAAGGCCGCTGTCCAAGGCAAGCAAGCGATTGACAATATTGCCAAGAAAACTAATAAAAACAATGATCTGGACGTTGTGATTGTGGGTGCTGGCCCAGCAGGGCTTTCAGCATCCCTTGCCGCGAAAGAACAAGGGTTA
>PHCL01000296.1 GCA_002842195.1 Betaproteobacteria bacterium HGW-Betaproteobacteria-20
AATCGTTGATCTGTGCGTAGCGGCGTAGACATTCAGCATTATCTATCCAGTCATGTACTTTTACTATCAACACATCTTCGTAATGGCTACGGTTGAAAATCACTAATTCACCGGCTTTAGGTACTTGCTGGTGTACGCGCCACAGGTAGTCATGTGCGAGTTCTTCACTACTGGGGCCTTTAAAACTCGCCAAACGGATACCTAAAGGGTCGCATTCACTAAATACATGGCGCACTGTTCCGTCTTTTCCGCTGGCATCCATGCCCTGCAATACGAGCAATACTTTGCGCTTGCCTTCAGCATGTAAAACATCCTGCAGGGAGTTTATTTCGGTTGCAATTTTAGTTAGCTCAGCAGCATCTTGCTCTTTACTGCCGTTGCGCTGACTTTTATCCTCTGGTTTGTAATCCTTCAGTGAGAATTTTTTAGCATTAACGCGATACTGCTCAAGGTCATCCATGGTTTATTTATGCGCTTTAGTATAGTTGATTAAACCATTCGTTGAGCTGTCGAAGCTGTTAATGACTTCCTCGCTGGTCAGTAATGGCAGAATTTCCTGCGCAATTTGCTTACCGTATTCAACGCCCCATTGGTCATAACTGTTAATGTCCCAAATCACACCTTGCACGAATATTTTATGCTCATATAACGCAATAAGTTTACCTAACGTGTTCGGTGTAACTTTGTCAAACATGATGGAAGTGCTAGGCCGGTTGCCTTCAAATACTTTGTGTGGCAGCAGTTTTTCAAGGGCTTCACCTGTTAATCCCTGTTTTTCTAGTTCTTCACGGGCTTGCTCTTTGGTTTTTCCTAGCATTAACGCTTGGGTTTGAGCCAGGAAATTAGCCAGTAAGATTTTATGATGCGCATAGCCGTGTTTGCCTATGGCATAGTGACTGTGAACCGGCATTAAAAAATCACATGGCACGATTTGCGTGCCTTGATGTATCAGCTGATAAAATGCATGCTGACCATTGGTGCCAGCTTCACCCCAGATAACAGGACCGGTTTTGTATTGCACGCGACTGCCATCACGGCAAATAAATTTACCGTTACTTTCCATATCGGCTTGCTGTAAATAGGCTGGGAAACGAGCCATGCCTTGGTCGTAAGGCAATATTGCATTCGTATCAACATGAAAGAAATTGTTATACCAAATACCAATTAACGCCATAATTACTGGCATATTCTGCTCTAATGGCGCAGTCTTAAAATGGTTGTCCATTTCATGTGCGCCAGCGAGTAATTTTTCAAAGTTATCCATGCCCACATACAAGGCAATCGACAGTCCGATGGCAGACCAGAGTGAATAACGCCCGCCGACCCAATCCCAAAATGCGAACATATTTTTGGTATCAATACCAAAATCTTGCACAGCATTTGCGTTGGTTGAAAGGGCAACAAAATGTTTGGCTACATGGGCATCGTCATTTGCGGCAGCTAAAAACCAGGTACGCGCGGACATGGCATTAGTCATGGTTTCTTGCGTGGTAAAGGTTTTTGAGGCGACAATAAACAGCGTAGTTTCAGGCTTACACTTTTCTAATGCGCGCATTAAATGGGCGCCATCGATATTAGACACAAAATGAACCTGTAATTCTGGACTGGCATAAGGTTTAAGCGCATCGCAGACCATCACTGGACCTAAATCCGAGCCGCCAATGCCAATATTCACCACATCGGTGATGCGTTTTCCTGTGTAGCCTAGCCAGTCGCCATTACGTACCTTGTCTGAAAATGCGCGCATTTGTGCAAGTACAGCATTGACCTCCGGCATAACATCTTTACCATCTACCATTACAGGTGTATTGCTACGGTTGCGCAGAGCGGTATGTAATACGGCACGGTTTTCTGTGATATTGATTTTTTCACCAGCAAACATGCGGTTACGCCAACCTTCAACATTAGCTTCACGTGCTAATTGCATGAGTAATGGCAGGGTTTCATCGTTAATGCGATGTTTGGAGTAATCAAACAATATGTCATCTAATTTCAGGCTGAATTTATCAAAACGATTTTTATCAGCGGCGAAAAAATCACGCATGTGAGTTGAAACAATTGTTTGCTGATGCTGGCAAAGTTTTTGCCATACTGGGTGATGTGTAAGCGTAGCCATTATTGATAGTAATACTTTATTAAGTTATTTTAATTGTAAAACGATACCCGCTAAAGGTGGCAATGTTATTACAAGCGATTGATTGTGATGCATCCATGCTATATTTTCTGTGTGTAATCCGGCACCATTACCTTGATTGCTACCACCATAACAGCCTGCGTCACTGTTAAAAATTTCATGATATTTGCCTGCCTGCGGCACGCCAATACGATAGTTATTACGTAACACTGGCGTAAAGTTCAGCACT
>PHCL01000297.1 GCA_002842195.1 Betaproteobacteria bacterium HGW-Betaproteobacteria-20
TATTGATATGAACGTAGCTTTAAATTCAATCTTGCCAGATATCATGCCAAAAGCAACCGAATATGTTCCACATATGGTGGAATACATTCAAGATTTAATCGATCAAGGCTATGCATATGAGACACCATCAGGTGTTTATTTTAGGGTGACTAAGGCCAAGGATTATGGCATTTTATCTAAACAAAATATTGATGAACTGAACCAATCTGTCCGCATTCAATTAGAAGATGATAAAGAAGATCCAAGAGATTTTTCTATATGGAAAAAAACAGATGATGGTATGCATTTTGAATCACCTTGGGGTAAAGGTAGACCAGGGTGGCATACAGAATGTGCCGTGATGAATCATGAAATTTTTGGCCATGAGATTGATATTCATGGTGGTGGTATGGACTTAAAGTTTCCACATCACGAAAACGAAATTGCACAAACACATGTGCATGATCATCACCATTTAGCAAGATATTGGATGCATGTCGGTAGACTCGATGTGAATTTTGAAAAGATGAGTAAATCAATCGGAAATATCACGCTTGTTAAAGATCTCATTTTAGATTATGATCCATATAGTTTTAGATTACTTATGGTCGGTCATCATTATCGTTCTCAAATCAACTATACAGATGATCTCATGGTGCAGTTTGCTAAAGAATATGATAAAATTAAACGAAGCTTGAAGAAAGCATTCTTAAATATTGCGCTTGCAAAAGCACACACAAAAGATGTCGAACCAAGCATTATTGAGCTTTTTGAATCCCATATGGATGATGATTTTAATATTCCGAATGTTATTACACTCGTTTATGAGCTCGTGAAAAACTTGAATAAAGAAACTGACGTGAAAAGATTATCTATTTTCTATCAAACACTTAAAACAATCTTAGAAGTTTTAGGTATCATGCCGCAAAAACTCATGGAACTATGTATTTATGCCATTACCAGAAGTTTTAGTTAATTAAGTGCTTTAAGTGTTGTAGTAGTTTTAGACTTTTTCAAAACAACAATACTTATAGCACGTTGTAAACAATCGTAAACCCCGCGCACCAGTCTCACAGATATTGTTAAGCTTATCGGTGTAAAAAGAAAAGAGTATAAAAAAGTACTTGTATCTTTTTGCCTGTCATTCAAAATATAAACACATCAAACTTAATTTAACCTTTTTAATGAAGGCTTAGCATGCGCTTAGATGATGAACGTGAAAGTAGCAATGTGGAAGATAGACGTGGTGGCAGAAGGCTGTCTGCTGGAGGTAAAAGCCTTGGTTTAGGCACCATCGCAATCGCATTGGTGGCTATGTATTTTGGTGTTGACCCTTCTGTGGTGTTAAATATTGGACAGGGTTTGCAACAAGAGGTACCTGCTGAAGCACAAGCTATAACAGAAAACGACCCTATGGTGAAATTTGTTGCAAAAGTACTGGGTAGCACTGAAGATACTTGGGGTAAGATCTTTGAGGCTTCCGGTCAACAATATCCTGTACCTAAACTTGTGCTATTCAGTGGCCAAATACCAACTGCCTGTGGTTCTGGCCAGGCTGCTATGGGGCCATTTTATTGCCCAGGCGACCAGAAGGTGTACATTGATTTAAGCTTTTATCATGAAATGAAAACGCGCTTCAATGCGCCCGGTGACTTTGCTCAGGCTTATGTGATTGCACACGAAGTTGGGCACCATATTCAACATCTAACAGGCATCTCGGACAAAGTACAGCAAGCGCGCCAAAGCGCACGATCTGAAGCACAGTCTAACCAATACTCAGTTCGCTTGGAACTGCAAGCTGATTGTTATGCTGGCGTGTGGGCAAATCATGCTGACGGGAAAAATCGGATTCTGGAACAGGGTGATGTTGAAGAAGCCATGACGGCTGCTGCTGCGATTGGTGATGACGCACTACAAAAACAAGCGCAAGGTTACGCTGTGCCAGATAGCTTTACCCATGGCACATCACAACAACGCATGTACTGGTTTAATCAGGGCTTGAGTACTGGTGATATTCGTAAGTGCGATACTTTTAGCGTAGCAAGCATTTAATTTAAAACGGGTGTTCAATGCAGGTTTCAGATAAAGATTTAATTGAGCACTGTATTAGCTCACAAACCATTGTGGCTGGAGATATGCTCACGGTTAAGTGCGATCAAGTGCGTCTGCCTAATGGCAATATTAGCCAACGGGATTATGTTATCCATCCTGGCGCGGTAGTTATTGTGCCAATTTTACCAAATGGCAACGTAGTGCTTGAGCGGCAATTCCGCTACCCACTGCGCCAAGTATTTATTGAACTGCCGGCAGGTAAAATAGATGCAGGTGAAGATATTTTGGTCACAGGTCAGCGTGAACTATTAGAAGAAACTG
>PHCL01000298.1 GCA_002842195.1 Betaproteobacteria bacterium HGW-Betaproteobacteria-20
TTTGAGGATTGAATGCGCTTATCGCTAATTCGATGCATCACTCAAAACTCAGCGCGATTTTGCTGGTGAATATACGGCCTTTACGGTAGAATTTATTCCCGTCTGCAACAAAAATCTAAGTGCCTTTTCCATGACCAAATATGTATTCGTAACCGGCGGTGTAGTTTCTTCTCTTGGTAAAGGTATCGCCGCCGCCAGCCTTGGCGCTATCCTTGAATCGCGTGGTATTAAAGTGACCATGCTCAAGCTCGACCCCTATATTAATGTTGACCCTGGCACTATGTCGCCGTTTCAGCATGGCGAGGTGTTTGTGACCGATGACGGCGCAGAAACTGACCTGGACTTAGGCCATTACGAGCGTTTTATTTCGCAGCGCATGGCCAAGCGCAATAATTTCACTACAGGTCAAATTTACGAAACCGTCATTAAAAAAGAACGTCGCGGTGAATATCTGGGTAAAACTGTACAAGTGATTCCGCATATTACCGATGAAATTAAAGCCCACGTAAAACGCGGTGCGGAAGGCGCTGACGTGGCGATTGTGGAGGTTGGCGGTACAGTGGGCGATATTGAATCGCTACCGTTCTTAGAAGCCATTCGCCAAATGGGTTTTGAAGAAGGCAAAGCCAATGCCTGTTATATTCATTTAACGCTGCTACCTTGGATTCCAACCGCAGGCGAGCTTAAAACCAAGCCGACGCAGCACTCGGTAAAAGAGTTGCGCGAAATTGGTATTCAGCCGGATATTCTGCTGTGCCGCGCAGACCGTAATATTCCTGACGAAGAGCGCAGAAAAATTGCCTTATTCACCAATGTGGCTTCAGAAGCGGTGATTAGCGCGATTGATGCAGATTCCATTTATAAAATCCCGGGTTTTTTACATGAACAAATGCTGGATGAAATTGTTTGTAAAAAACTGGAAATTACCGCCAAGCCAGCTGATTTAACCAGCTGGGAAAATATTGCGCATGCGCTGGCAAACCCTAAATATTTGGTGAATGTTGCCTTTGTAGGCAAGTATATTGATTTGGCTGATTCATATAAATCACTGACTGAAGCCCTGATTCACGCGGGTATTCACACTGAATCTAAAGTCAAAATTCATTATATAGATTCTGAAGATATTGAGGCGAACGGTACCGCTGCACTGGAAAATATGGATGCGATTTTGGTGCCAGGCGGTTTTGGCAAGCGCGGTACAGAAGGCAAAATTGCCGCGATTGGCTATGCGCGGGAAAATAAAATTCCCTACCTTGGTATTTGCTTGGGTATGCAGCTGGCCGTGATTGAATTCGCGCGCAATGTCGCAGGTTTAAAAGATGCCAATAGTACAGAGTTCAATGCAGATGCGCCGCATAAGCTGATTGGCCTGATTAGCGAATGGCAGGATGCTTCGGGTAATATTGAAAAGCGTGATGAAAACTCTGATCTTGGCGGAACAATGCGGCTAGGCGCGCAGGCCTGCCCGACGGTGCCAGATACGATGGCCGCCAGTATTTATGGCGCACAGGTGAATGAGCGCCATCGCCATCGATATGAAGTGAATAATCATTATGTTGAACAACTAAAAGCGGCCGGTTTAGTGATTTCGGCCAGAACGCCGACAGAGAATTTGTGTGAGATTATTGAATTGCCAAAAACCATGCATCCATGGTTTTTGGCTTGCCAGTTTCACCCGGAGTTTACGTCTAACCCGCGGGCAGGACATCCGCTATTTACCGCATATGTGAATGCGGCATTGGCGAATAAAAAGTAGTAAAAACAACTCACCACAGTGGTACAGAGAACACAGAGGCACGGAGAAAATCATTAACAGTCATTTTTAGCATTTAGTGTAAAAACGCTGCATTTGATTTTCTCTGTGTTCTCTATGCCGCTGTGGTGAATAAAAAAGGTTTTAAAATGAAACTATGTAACTTCGATGTAGGCCTTGAGCATCCATTATTTTTAATCGCAGGCCCATGCGTGATTGAATCTAAACAAATGGCAATTGATACCGCAGGCGCGCTTAAAGAAATTACAGCCTCGCTGGGCATTTCGTTTATTTACAAATCTTCGTATGATAAAGCCAACCGTAGTTCTAACAGCACATTCCGCGGCTTTGGCATGGAAGAAGGCCTGAGAATTCTTGACGATGTGCGCGCCCAGATTGGTGTGCCAATTTTAACCGATGTACATACTGAAGAACAGGTGCCGCATGTGGCTGCCGTGGTAGATGTATTGCAAACCCCGGCATTTTTATGTCGTCAAACCGATTTTATTACTGCGTGTGCAAGCTCTGGCAAGCCGGTAAATATTAAAAAAGGCCAATTTATGGCGCCGGGTGATATGCGTAATGTGGTA